>JACNJL010000023.1 GCA_014382585.1 Limisphaerales bacterium
TGACTGCAAAGCTGTCCGCCGTTTTCGAGTCATTCAGCGTAGCTGTATACTCGCCCTCGTTCCCGGTATGTTTTTCAGCAAACTTTGCGATGCCCAAGACATGTTCTTCGACAACACCCCCCCACCCATTGGGCGTGTCGGTAGTTTGGTATGGATTGTCACCCGACATCAGCTGCGATGATATTTGCGGGTTCGTCGGGGGTGATGGAAAACCATTTTTTCGCTGATTTTGGCGTGACCAATTCGCGGTAGGAAGAGAATAACTTGGCCACATCATGACCCATTTCCAGTGCGGTGCGTGGAGCATTTTGAGTTTCCGCCAATCGATAACTGGCGTACGAGTGCCGCAAAAGGTTTTTCCCGTGAAGATTATTGTCCGCCATCAGTTTTCGAAATACATGATCGAACTGGCCTGCGGTACCCTCCCAGATTGCACCATTCTTGTGCCTCCAAGGCTGCAGCCACTTGTTCAAGGCGGGTTGCATTTTGATAAGTCGCCTCTGCTTGGTCTTGGTAAGGTGAGCCTCGAGTTCGATATGCCCCTCGACGCTCCAGACATGTCGCCAATGTAAGCGAAGGATTTCAGACCGCCTTGCTCCCGTGAATCCTCCCAACGCGATGATGGGCAACAATTCTGTTGGAGCTGCGTTCAGCAGTTTTTCAAATTGAGTTGGCGTGAGAATCTTGGGTGGCGGATCAACCACAGCCTCACGCCCCAAAACTTCACCGAGTCGATGCTTGGGCGACAAATAATCCTGCGTCACGCACCACGCCAAAAATTGGGCAAGGGTTTGTCGCCGATGATTGCGTGTCTTGGGTCTTAACTTAGCTTGGCCGTCAAAGAACGCTTCGATGGCAGCTTTCGTCAAGTCAAGGACATCGACCGCGAACGCATCGCAAAATCGGTCCATGGTCAATGCGTCCTCATAAGCCATCCGCTCGGAAACGCGATTATTTCTGAACCGAATAAATTCGGCAGAGGCATCTTTGAACGAAATCGGTTTGATGTCGGCATGGTTTTCAGTCCACGCCTTGGCTGCCTCCATCAACGTGCCGTGAGGCATGCTTTGCTTTGCCTGTCGATATTCGTTGATGGCATCGACCAACCCCACCCCCGTTCCTTGCAGAGCGGTCTGGGCGATTCTCAACTCGTTGAGTTCGTGTTGAGTGGGTTGGTTGGTTTGCCCCTTGGCAATTTGTTTGAGGGCGGCAAGAGCTTTCGCTTTGACCACGGATAGCCTTTTACTTTGCGCGCCTTTCTGCTTCCCCGCGCATTGCCATACGGCGCGGTAATAGCCCCGGGCATCCTTTGCGTACACTTTCGCCGTTAATGAACGGTATTCAATGATGAGTGGGAAAGACACTGGGGATTTATGCGGAAAGTATGCGGAGTTTGCAACCCTACCGATTTTATCGGTAAAATTGGTGCCCACGACAGGAGTCGAACCTGTACCCTGTTGCCAGGACTAGGACCTGAACCTAGCGCGTCTGCCAATTCCGCCACGTGGGCCGCCGATAACGGCGGGGGATATAGCTTGGTATGGGCGTCAAGGCAATCTTATTGCTGGAAGTTATTATTGGTGATTTTTGCGAATGATGCGTGGAATGCACGCGTGACAGGAGATTGTATTTGCACGAAAACTGGATTTGTTTGTGAAACCTTTAGTTATTCATTTAGAAAATCAGTTTTTTGGGCAGTTTTTGTTAAATCGCCGCTATTTTGATATTGGCACAGTATTTGCTTTAATTGCGACCACTGGCGTCTACGGGCGTCATAACCCACATAAACCAATACAACCCAACCGAACTAAAAACCATGAAAAAACACAAAGGTTTCACGCTTATCGAGCTGTTGGTGGTGATTGCCATTATTGGCATTCTAGCCAGTATGCTTCTCCCCACCTTGGCTAAGGCTAAAAAGAAGGCAAATCGCCTAAAATGTAACAATAACCTCGGACAGATGGCTAAGGCTTTTACATCGTCTGGCGGTGATTACGATGGTTGGCTTCCTTGGAATCTAACCAATTTTGACAAGGCGGATGTTGCCAATGAAGGTAACGAGCGCTTGTACGCGTTGGCGGGCCGGAACCCGACGGGTGGCTACAAATATGGTAGCTGGTGCCTGTACAATCACGAGTATATTTGGGCAGCCCACGCTGGGTTGCGTGATGATCTTGGCAGCGCCAAAGCCTTGCTTTCGCCTTGCGACCCCAAGAGCAAGCGCAATAATGATCTGGACGTTCGGGAAGGTAAACTTTCCGGATGGTGCCGCAGCCGCCTTGGCCCAACTGCGACCGCCCGATACAAAGTGAGCACTCGCGCCCAGACTTATGGCATCCATTTGGGTGGCGACAGCCAAGGCAAATCTATTTTGGCAACGACCCGTAACATCCTCGGGGGAAGCTCCCGTGATGGCTACAATGCCGGCCGAACCAAAGTGATGACGGGGGGCCGCTTGAGCGCATCCACCGGTCGTTGGCTGAGCTCTACGTTGATTGGCCAGACTGATTCGCGTGTGAAGGATTCCAACGGAAACGATTTGGGCTACATCTCCTGGATGGGCCCGGGTGCGACTGGCAAATGGGATCGCACCGATCGCAGCCGCGTGATCCGCACTTACAACGTGGATAGCCACCGTGTGGTGGCCGGTTTGGATATTGGCCAGGGCCAGATCGCGATGAGCGATGGCAGTGCCTCGCAGGTGGATGACGCCGGCTTGGCCAGCGCGGTCAATGAGCACGATCAAAAAGTAGGCGGCGTAAACGGCTACAAGCAGGAGGTCGTGTCTGTTCCTTACATTTACTAACGAACACGAGCACCCCCAACCGAAAAACCAGCGCCCCCGTTTGGGGGCGCTTTTTTTGTGATCACAGTATTTTCAGGTGCGGGGAAATCAGGGCCAGAAGCAGGGCATAAAAAAACCCGCCTCAGAGGCGGGTATGCATTGTGGGTTTGTGTGTTACGGCTGAAGCGGTGGGGCTATTCGCCGCCGCCTTCTTCTCCGTCTTCACCCTCCACGCCTTCTTCGTTGGCGGGATTGGCTTCCTCGGGTTGGGCGGGTTCTTCAGCATTGTCACTACAACCGGGCAGAGTCACAGCAAATGCAGCGAGGGACACGATTAGAATCGCTTTTTGGATTAGTTTTTTCATTAGTGTTTTGATGTTTTATTGGCGTGAACCAAGATGTTCAAACTAGCATGCCAATGGGCCTGGCGCAATGAAAAATAGGGTGTCCGGCTCGCCGAAGGGGGTGCGTGGTTTTTCGATAAATGGGTGAGAAATCACGCGGCCATAAAACTAAAACTGTGGTAATCGCGATTTTTATGCAGTTTTCAGGATTTTTGTCGATGGCACGCCGAATGCTTGTACGGGTTGGGGGGGTACTATACCTTGCCTGAGCGGTCATTTTTTACGCGTTTTATGCACCACAACCCTTAATTTTGATGCTAATGAAAAATCAGAATGGCTTTACGCTCATCGAGCTGTTGGTAGTGATCGCGGTGATCGGGATTCTTGCCAGTATGCTGCTCCCGACGCTGGCCAAAGCCAAACGGAAGGCTAACCGCCTCAAATGCGCCAGCAAAATGGGCTCCCTGGGTAAGGCGTTTAACGGATTCGCCACAGAATCGAGCGGGAATCAATTCCCGTGGATGCTAACTATGGGTGCGGCGCAGTCGATGTACGATGAGGCCAACCGCACACTCGGCCTCATATCACCAACAGTGTACGAACGCGCTCAAGGCCGTGCGATTTCCAAGTCGGCAGGATGGTTTAATGCCGGCTGGCAATCGGGCAAATGGGATCGGCATTATTACGATTGGTGGTGCGCGAAGGATGTTCACTGGTTGTGGAGTGCTGCTGCGTTGCGCAAGGGCATTGGTGGGGCAAAGGGCCTGCTGTCGCCCAGCGACCCTAAAGCCAAACGGGCGAATGGGTTGGAGACGGCTCAAGGTGGCTTTGCTGAGGGCATGGGGTACGGCAAGAGCCCCAGTCAAGCCGCGCAAATTACCTCGGATAATCAAGCCAGCGGTAAAACCCGCCTCTACACGCGTCGGCAGGCCCAGAGTTACGCTATCCATATGGGCGGCGATGCCATTGCCAGCAACACCATCCTCGCCACCACCCGCAACGTGCTGGGCGCCGATCGGGCCTCCGGTTACGCGGCCAAGCTGAATCACTTTCAATTACGCGGCCGACCCGAAAGCATCAGCTCCGCCCGCACCATTACCAACGTTCACATCGGCACCAAAGATGCGTTTGGGAATGAACTGATCGGATTTGTTGGCTCCGACAGCAAGGGGACGTTTAAGCATGATAACGACCAAGCGTATCCAATTGCCTCGCGTCGGGCGATGAGCGGGCTGGATCGTGAACAGGGCAATTATCTCCTTGCCGATGGCAGCGCGGACCAAGTCACGGATACAGAATTTCAAACCGCAGTAAAACAACACGCCGAAACACGGGGCTCGCTGGGTGGGAAATTAAACTACATGGTGACCTCGCCATGGCAATAGTTTGGTAGAAAGAACAATTGAAGATTTCCAATCCAATGCACAGAATGATTTAAGCAATTATTAATAACTGAATGTCGCCCGAAGCGAAATTCATAACCCTAAAAACAAACCAAACAGAACAATGAAAACCAAACAGAACAAAGCGTTTACGCTAATCGAATTGTTGGTCGTGATCGCCATTATCGGCATTCTCGCCAGCATGCTTCTCCCCACACTCGCCAAGGCCAAGAAAAAAGCCAACCGACTCAAGTGCATGGCCAATCTCAAACAAGTGAACACCGCGTTGATTTCCTTCTCCGGTGACCACGAGAGTATGCCCTGGCATATGACCCCCGAAGATGCCACGCTGCATTATGATCAAATCCTCCGCTCAGCCGGCGCCACCAATCAATGGGCCGGCGGTCGCTATGCTCAGCTGGATCCCAACGGGGTGAAGTACCCGCAATCCGGTTTGGCCAATATGGATCATTACCCGATTGACCCGCGTTTCATCTTCCTCTCACCGGATTTGCGCTCTCAGCTCACCAACGCCAAGTTACTGAGCAGCCCGTCCGATCCCCGCACGAAACGGTATAACACCCTCGATATCCGCAACGGTAAGTACAACGGAATGGGGGGCACGCATTGGTACGATAACCGCTACTATTCCCACCAATATGCCCTGAGCTACGGGGTTTGTCAGGGAGGCGATGACCAACGCGGTGCTTCGTTGCTGACCCTCACCCGCAACATCGCGGGTAGCCCCAAGACCACACAGGACTTTGGCTGGGGACGTCACAACTGGGGCTGGGACTACATCCACCGCACTCTGACTCTGGCGGACTCACAGTGGGTGGGGCCGGACAACAAGATCGTGGATGCCAACGGCAACGAAACTTCCACGTACACACGCACGGGCACCACTCAGGATTCGCTCAAGCGTCTGTCCATGTCCGGCTTGGACCGTGGCCAAGGCAACGCAGGCAAAGCCGATGGCAGCGCTGAATCAGTGAATGATGGCACCATGAAGGAAGCTCTAAAAACCCACCTCGACCAAACTGGTGGCAATGGCACTTCGCACGGTCGCATCGGCCGCCCGTTCCACGCCCAATAATCCATTAGAACAATCACAATCCACGGGGCGCCCCACAAGGGCGCCCTTCTTTTTGGGCACAAAAAAACCGTCCGGCGAGTGGCCGGACGGTGTGAATTAGAGAAGAAGAAATCTAGTTTCCGCCTTCAGTACCCGCTTCGCCGCCAGTTCCCTCGCCGCCTTCACCCGGCACAGGTTGCTGGGCTTCGTCGTTAGCCGGATCTGCCGTTTCTGTTTCTTCGCTGCAACCCACCAAAAGGGGGGATACCGCAAAAATAGCGGCGACCGCAGTCATGATCGTGATTTTTTTCATTTTTTTAGTGTATGTTAATGGATTTCAGTCCAAAGCCCCCGGCACAATGGTGCACGAACGCGACCCCTGCCTAATCATTAAATGCAGGCAAGGCAAGGATTATTCAGGGATGTCCCGCGCGTGCACGTCAGAAAATCACAGAAAATCCGCGGCGTGAGAAATGCGTCCGATGCGTGGAAATCACACGCAAAGAGGAAACGCGTCCTGCTAAAATGCTGGTTTTATGGGGTAAAAACGAGAAAATCAGGGTTGGCATGTGACGTGCTTATGTGGTTTTAGATAATTAATCCGCGCTGGCGGGAACGGGGAGAGTACTCTCGGACTTAAAGCGCACAACCCAACCCAGAAATGGAGAAAACTAAAATGAAGAAAAACCAAAAAGGCTTCACCCTGATCGAACTGCTGGTCGTGATCGCGATCATCGGAATTCTTGCTAGTATGTTGCTTCCCGCCTTGGCTCGCGCCAAAGCAAAAGCCGCTCGCATCAAATGTGTGAACAACCTCAGCAGCATCGGCAAGGCATCCCTCGGATTTAGCCAAGCAAATGACGGCCGTACACCTTGGAACCTGATCCCCAGCCAAACAGCTAACCATTTTGGTTCTGCTGCGAGCGGCACTGCGGGCGCCATCTTTGGCTTGGCCGCAATGAAGAGCGAAGTTCAGACTGCCAAAATCCTGGTTTCCCCTTGCGACGCAGCTCGCACCGCGGACAACGAGGTTCTTCAGAACTACTGGTCGTCGGTGAACACCAAGGGAGGCACAGCCGCAGATGCCCGTCTGTTGCCGCTGCCCCCACTGACGCCCATGGGCACCACGACTGGTATAAGCTACATCTTCTGCCTGGGCGGTGACCATCAACGCCCCGCGACAGTGGTGGCTCTGACTCGTAACCTGGGCACCAACGACGTTGCTGCTGGCAACTGGAGTGGTGCGGATGAGGACGTGATCCCTCCGAACGCGATGGCCGGCTTGAACAAGTCACAAGGCCAGCTCGTGCGGTCTGACGGCAGCGCAAGCCAGTCCACTGACGCCGACCTCGGCGCTTCTGGCAAAGTTGTGAAAGGTCACATCAACGCTCGCGGTGGCACCAGCCCCCTCGGCGCCTCTCGCACCGGCGTGATCCGCTAGTCTGATACACACTAATCACAAGGGCGCCCTCCGGGGCGCCCTTTTTTTGTGGGCGGGATGCCTGATCAACAGAGGGATGGTTGTCCTAATCTTTTGACTTTCGCCCCCCCCTTTTTTAGTTTCCCAATATGTCTCCGCCCGACTTGTTGGAATTGCTGAAGCGTTACTTTGGGTTCGATTCCTTTCGTCCGTTGCAGGAGGAAATTATTCGCACCGCACTCGACGGCCGGGATGCGTTTGTGCTGATGCCCACCGGCGGCGGCAAATCGCTCTGCTACCAACTCCCCGCACTGGCGGGCGACGGGCTCACCATTGTCATCTCGCCGCTGATTGCGTTAATGAAAGATCAGGTGGATGCGTTGCAAACCGCCGGTGCACCCGCCACGTTTCTGAACTCCACGCTCGAAGCCGATGAATCACGCCAACGCATCGCGGGTTTGCATCGCGGTGAATACAGGCTGCTCTACATCGCGCCCGAGCGGTTGATGCTCAGCGGCACGCTGGACATGCTCGAGAGCTGGCGACCGCAATGCATCGCCATCGACGAGGCCCACTGCATCAGCGAATGGGGTCACGACTTCCGCCCCGAATACCGCCGACTCGCCGAACTGCGCCATCGGTTTGGCAACATTCCTATGATGGCGCTCACCGCCACCGCCACCAAGCGCGTTCGTGCGGATATCATCAGCGAGCTGCGCCTCGAAAACCCCGCCCGCTTCGTTGCCAGCTTCAACCGGCCCAATCTCCATTATCGCGTCATTCAGCGGCAGCAACCGGTCCAGCAGGTATTGGCGATCATCAAAAAAAACGAGGGCGAAAGCGGTATCGTATACTGCGGTAGTCGCAAGGGCACCGAGCAACTGGCCGAACGGCTTTTGGAAAACGGCGTGAAGGCGGCGGCATATCATGCGGGGATGGACGCCAAAAAACGCGCGCGCAATCAGGAGGCCTTTATCCACGACAACGTGCAGGTGATTTGCGCGACCATCGCTTTCGGCATGGGCATCGATAAGCCGGACGTCCGGTACGTGATCCATCGCGACCTCCCGAAAAACATTGAAGGCTATTATCAGGAAACCGGCCGCGCCGGTCGTGACGGGTTGCCGGCTGAATGCGTGCTGCTGATGAACCCCGCGGACGTGGCCAAGCAGACCGGGTTCATTGAGGAAAAAACCGACGAGCAGGAACAAGCCATCGCGCGCGCTCAACTGCAGCAAATGGTGCACTATGCCGAAACCCGCGACTGTCGCCGCCGGGAATTGTTAGCATACTTTGACGAACCATTTGCAGAAGTGAATTGCGGCGCATGCGACAACTGCCTCGAACCCAAGGAGACCTTCAACGGCACCGAGGCTGCACAGAAATTTCTCGCGTGTATTTTCCGCGTTCAACAGCACAGCCATTTCAGCGTGGGCATGAATCACATCGCGGACGTGTTGTGCGGTGCGGACACGGAGAAAATTCGCAACTGGGGCCACGAGCAACTGAGCACGCACGGCATTGGCACGGAATTCGGACGCATGGAGTGGAAGACGATTGGCCGCGAATTGGTGCGAATGGGCTACGCCCACCAAACATCCGGACGCATGACCGTGCTGGAACTGACGCCAGAAGGGTCCAACTGGTTGCGCGACCCCAATCGTATGGATCTGGAATTGACCCGCCCCGTCGATTCGAAGCCGGGAAAACCTTCCAAATCTCGCAGAGCAAAAGCGGGCGGGATTGAATGCGACGAGGCGTTATTCGATCAATTGCGGGCGCTGCGTCTTAGCTTAGCCACTGAGCGCGGGGTGCCGCCTTACATCGTTTTTTCGGATGTGGCACTGCGCCAAATGGCACGGGGATATCCAGTGACGCTCGAAACATTCGGTCTCATTCACGGCGTGGGTGATAAAAAGCTGAACGAGTTTGGATCCGTTTTTACCGCAGAGATTCAAAAGTTTTTGGAGGAGAATCCGAGGCGGGAATTTGCCGCGTGAGAGTGGGGGCGCGCTATGCGTATCCCTGCCATAATCATTGTTGCTGCTTTGCCGCGGCGCGTTTGGCGGTGTATGCCTTGAGTAATTCATCAGCGAGGACGCCAAACAAAATCACTAGCCCAAGCACCCCGTATTCCAGCTTGGAAGAAATACCCAGCATCGGCATCGCATTGAAAATGAGCCAAATGACGGCCACGGCAATAATGATGCCGAGCATGGATCCTCTGCCGCCACGCAGGCTGCATCCTCCAAGCACGGCGCCTGCGATGGCGAAGAGTTCATAGAATTCACCGAATGAAGCGGGTTGCACGGCACCGACCTCAAACGCGAACAGTACGCCCGCAATTCCGGCCAACAGGGAGCAAATCACGTAGGCGCCAATCTTCAATGCGTCGGTGCTAATGCCGCTGTAGCGCGCGCCTTCCTCATTATTGCCCAGAGCAAATAGGTAGCGTCCCCAAATGGTGCGATTCAAAACTACTGCGGCTGCGATGCCTATGATGAGCATGAAAAATAGCGGGTGGGGGAGGCTAAAGGAATCCGTGATGGCAAGTTTGCCGCTGAGTAGGTTGGCAGTTTGATTGATTGAGTCGATGTTGGCATAGCCCGGATCGTCCTTGATCGGGATGGGGCCGAGGTCCGAATGGTCGCCCCCAATCCAACGGGCGAGGCTTCGGTAAATCAATAGGCCGCAGAGGGTGACGACAAAGGGTTGGAGCTTAGCTTTGGTAACGAGCAAGCCATGGATGAGGCCGATGAGTGCTGACAGGCCCAGGGTGGAGGCGATGGCCACGCCTGGGCTTAGGCCTTTCACTTTGAGCATCACCGCCAACATCACCGCCACCAATCCCACTAATGATCCGATGGAAAGATCAATGCCTCCGGTAATAATCACAAACGCCACTCCAATGCTCATGATGGCGTAGAGGCTGGACCACTTGATCAGGTTGTGCATGTTGAATGCATTGAGAAAATCGTGATTCATGACTGCGGTGATCACGAAGATGAGGAAGAACAATCCAATAATGCCAAGGGTGTTTTTTTTCATCGGGTCAGGCTGCGAGTGCGGTGCCGGTGGCAAGCTGCATGATAGATTCCTCGCTGAGTTGGTTGCGGTTGAGTTCGCCGGCGAGGCGGCCTTCGTGCATGACGAGTGCGCGGTCAGCCATGCCGAGGACTTCCTCCATTTCGCTGGAGACAAATAGGATGGCTACGCCGTCGGCGGCGAGTTGTTCCATGAGTCGGTAAATCTCGCGCTTGGCACCCACGTCGATTCCGCGGGTGGGTTCGTCGAGCAACAGCACGCGCGGTTTGAGTGTGAGCCATTTGCCGAGCACGACTTTTTGTTGGTTGCCGCCGGAGAGATACACGGTGGCTTGGTCGAGGGTGGGGGTTTTGATGGCGAGCTGTTCGACGGCTTCGGTGGCGACTGTTTCCTCAGCATCAAAATTGAGCAGGCCGTTTTTCTGATCACGCTCGAGGCTAGCGAGGCTGGCATTTTCGCGTACGGCCATTTGCAAAATGAGGCCGTGTTGTTTGCGGTCTTCGGGTGCGAGGGCGAGTCCGGCGCGGATGGCTTCGTGCGGATTGCGAGGGGCAAAGGGTTCGCCTGCCACTCGCATTTGGCCGCCCACGGCAGGGGTAACGCCAAAGAGGGTTTGCAGCAATTCAGTGCGGCCCGAGCCGACCAGGCCGGCGATGCCCACGATTTCGCCGGCGCGTAGTTGCAAGGAAATTTCACAGTGCGGGTGCGCGGGGGTGCGTACGGCTTCGAGCTCCAACACGAGGTCGCCGGGGTCGTGTTGTTTGCGGTCGTAAAACTGATCGAGATCGCGGCCCACCATGAGCCGCACCATGGCATCGTGGTTGATTTCTTCGCGGCTCAGTTCACCGGCAATTTCGCCATCGCGCAGCACAAGGACGCGGTCGGCCAATTCCTTAACCTCACCAAGCCGGTGGGAAATATAAATGACGCTGATGCCCTGCGCACGCAGGTCGTGGACGACTTCGAAGAGGGTTTCGGTTTCGTGTTGCGAAAGGCTGCTGGTGGGTTCATCCATAATCAGCACGCGCGCATTGCAGGAAAGGGCCTTGGCGATTTCAACGAGTTGCTGGCGGCCGATGGGCAAATCGCCCACGAGCGTGTCGGGCGCAAGGTTTAGCCCAACGCGTTGAAGATATTGGGCGGCCTGGGCTTGGAGCTCAGTGTGATTGATAAAGCCGAATTGGTGCAGCTCCCGGCCGAGAAAAATATTGGCGGCGAGGTCGAGATTGGCAGCGAGGTTTAACTCCTGGTGAATGAGCGCCACGCCTTGTGCGAGCGCGTCGCGCACGTTTCGAAATTGGATGGGGTGATCATCGATCAGGATTTCGCCGGTGTCCGCAGGCTGCACGCCGGCGAGGATTTTCATGAGCGTACTTTTGCCTGCTCCATTTTCGCCGATCACTGCGAGCACTTCACCATGGGCGAGGGTGAGGCGCGCTTTGTGCAAGGCGCGCACGCCGGGGAAGTGTTTGCTCAAACCCCGAACCTCCAGTAGTGGTGTTGCCGGGGGCACCATGCTTATTGTTTGCCCAGCTTGGCCATTTCTTTTTTTGTTTTCCAAAACTCATCCACGTTGTCTTTGGTGATTACCAGAAACGGGACTTCAAGAAATGTGTCCGCGGGGGTGTTGCCGTCGAGGATGCTCTTGAGCATCTTCACCGATTCGTAGCCGTATTTCCACGGCTGCTGGCTGATGGTGCCGTAGGCGGTCCCATCTTTGATGGCTTGCAGCATCGCATCGGGTTCATCGAATCCGCAAACTTGGATTTTGCCGGTCATTCCGGCTTCCTGAATGGCGGCCAGACAGGCCGGCGGGTTGTAGGCAAAAAGGCCGACCATGCACTTGAGGTTTTTGTGTTTGGCAATGGCGCTCTCGGCGTTGCTCTTGGCTTTGGCTTTATTAAAATCATCGGTGCGTGTTTCGAGGATCGTATATTTGGATTCGTTGGCGGTGAGGTTTTTGGCATCCTCCGCATCAAATTTTACAGAGCCCAGTTTTTGTTCCGGTTTGCCAAGCAATTCATCAATGACCCCTTGGCGTCGTTGGCGGGCATTAAGTTGTTCAAGGCGACCGACCAAGATGAAAACTTCGCCGCCCTCTGGGATGGCATCTTTGACCAGCTTCCCCAATGCACGGCCGGCCAGATAGTTGTTGGTGCCGATGTAAACCAAACGGTCACTGTCAGGCGCATCCGCATCCTGGGTAATGAGTTTGGTGTTTTTGGCAACGTCATTCAGGAACCGTGTTTGGTTTGCCGCATCAATGGGGCTGATGGCAATGCCGTTCACGCCCTTGGCGATGAGCGATTCCATGATGCGCTTTTGATCCACCACCCCCTTGGTGGGCATATGTACTTCGCATTTGATTTTAAATTCCGTTTCCGCAATGCGCACGCCCGCGGCACACAGATCCCAGAACGGATCCACTCCATTGGTTACATAAGCGATGGTAATGGGTTTTGAGTCAGTTGATTTTCCGCAACCCCAGCCCCACAACAGGGCCGAGGCACACGCGAACGCGATGAGGCAACGGGTGGTTTTCATGGGCGGGAGTGTTCACCCAAGCGGCGCGGGCGTAAAGAAAAATTGAATCTAACGCAGCGGTTTGCCGGGGAGGGCTTTGCCGTTGGTATTGAGGATTTGGAAATGTCGGATGGCCGGGCGGTTGGGCTGGGAATAGGTCCACACCGATTGCTTGGCGCGGTTGACTTCCACCAGTTGCGCGGTGGCACGGCCGGGGCGGTGGGTGGCAAAAACGAGGTTGCCGTTGGGCAAATACTGGATGCCCGAATGCAAATCCAACATCCGCGCACCTTGGAAATCCCGATTGGTGAGCTTCCACGTTACCTTGCCCGTGCGATCCACCTCGAGAATGCATTTGCCGGTGGTGCAGGCGATGAGCGTGTGTTGGTTGGGCAGGCGCAATGCGCAGAATGGGTTGCCGTCAGTTTTCTTTTTCCAAACCACGTTGCCTTGGGCGGTGTATTCTCGCACCACCTTGTCGGCCGGTTGCGGCACGAGATAGTTTCCATTGGCGAGTTTGCGCACGGTGCCGATTTGTTGCTGCGGATCCTTGGCGGCAGATTGCAAAGCAATCTTAACGAGCGTGCGTCCATTGGTGTCCACCTCCAACACGCACGGCTTGGGGCCGCCTTCGGCTATAAGATATCGGCCTTCGGCAGTGCGTTGGGCGGTGTTCACGGTTAGTTGTTTGCCGCGATATTCAAATTGCACCTGGCCGCCGCGGGTGACTTCCACCACGCCGCCGCCGTAATTTTTCCCGCTGGCCAATACGAGCAAAACATTTCCATTCTGAAGCATCCAACCATCGCTCGTGGGGCGGGGGTAACGCCAGACGATGCGGTCGGTGTGGGAGACAATATACGTTTCCGCGCCGGTCGCGAGGAACGCGTGGCGGACACCGTGCGCAGATTGTTGGGCGGCCGGGGCGGAATAAAAAAAGCCCCCCGCCATCAATCCCGCAATGAGGATTTGGCTTGGACGCATTAGAGGTTAACAGTGCGTTGGGGCGGGGAAGTTACCGAATGATTGGCGGTTGTCGAATTAAAATGTGCAGAAATTAAAAAAAAGTGATACGTACACGGATCAAAGTTGCCCCGCTGCGCGCTGCCCTTTGCCTTTACGGTTGGTATCGCCCAGCTCGTTGCGCATGGCCTCCCCGAGTGCCTGCAGTCGGGTGACCACTTCGGGGTGGTTTGCTTTCACATCCGTGGTTTCGCCGATGTCTTTTTCCAAATCAAATAGCGCCAGCCCGATTTTTGCCGCAGCGTATCGCGTTGGAATTCCATTTTTGCCGCCAGGTTTGCCGGCCATCGTGCGGTAGCCGTGCGGGAAATGCAGTTTCCATTTGCCCATCCGAACCGCTTGCAACTGGGGCCCGTAATAAAAAAAATACGCTTCCTGCGGGCTCTGGTCATCGGTGCCGGTTACGAGGTTCACGATGCTTTTGCCGTCGATTTTTTGCCTGGGCAATTTGGCGCCGATGAGTTCGGCCACCGTCGGCAAAATATCAATCGTCATCGCGGGCGTTGTGCAAACGCTGCCGGCGGGGACCGTGCCGGGCCACCACATCAGCGTGCTCTCACGGCAGCCACCATCGAACATCGTCCCCTTGCCCTCGCGCAGCGGCCCGGCCGAACCGGCGTGGTCGCCGTAACTGAGCCATGGACCGTTGTCGCTGGTGAAAATGACGAGCGTGTTTTTGTCGAGTTGGTGCTTGCGTAACGTGCCGAGGATTTGGCCCACGCTCCAGTCCACCTCCATCATGACGTCGCCAAACAAACCGGCTTTGCTTTTGCCTTTGAATTTTTCGGAAACATAAAGCGGCACATGCACCATCGAGTGCGGCACATAGAGGAAGAATGGGCGGTCTTTGTTGTTCTCAATGAACGAAACGGCGCGTTCGGTGTATTGGGTGGTGAGCTGCTCCTGATCTTTGCCGGTGACACGGGGATTGATGACCGCGTTGCCGTCGATCAGCGGCAGATGCGTCCAGCGCTTCAGCCGTTCTTCCATCGGCAGATGCATCACGCCCGGGTGGTAAGGCCACATATCATTCGAGTACGGCAGGCCAAAGTAATCATCGAAGCCGTGCTGCAAGGGTAGAAACTTTTGGTGATGGCCGAGATGCCATTTGCCGTAACAGGCGGTGGCGTAGTTTTTTTGTTTGCAGAGTTCGGCGATCGTCAATTCGTTGGGATTGATGCCGTGCCGCGCCTTGGGCCCAAGTGCGCCGAGGATGCCCACGCGCACATTGTAGCAGCCCGTGAGCAGTCCCGCGCGGGACGCGCTGCAGACGGCTTGGGTCACATAAAAATCCGTGAACTTCCTTCCCTCCCTTGCCATTTGGTCGAGGTGGGGGGTGGGATAATTTTTAGCACCAAAGGGCCCGATATCCGCATAGCCCATATCATCGATGAAAATGATGACGACGTTGGTGGGGGGCTTGCGGGTTTCAGCCAGAAGCGAAAACCCAAACAATCCGATGAGGGCAAAAAGTAGAGTGCGCATAATCGTTACGGTTGCGCAAAAGGTAACGGGTGGGACAGGCGTGTCAACGCCGCGACTAGCGTTTTTTCTTTCTCATCCGGGCCCGAGCGGCGGCGGCTTCTGCTGCAGAGGCGTGGGCGGCTTCGGCGGCAGCCTTGCGTTGGCGTTCCACTTCTTCCTGTTCGGCCTTGTGCTTGAGCCCCTGCAAAGCCGCAAGGCCAATGCAGCAGCCGACCAGCAACGTAAACTCCCAATCCATGCCCGCCAAGCGCGCGGCATACATCATTCCAATCGTCGCAAAGGCGGATAGAATGTTGGCGTTGGCGTTCATGGGGATTGCTCTATCACCCGGTCCATATTTTGGCAACATCTATCACTCAAATAGTTACCCTCTGACTCAGGTTGTGCTGGAGCGGTTCCGGAGGTAAACTAACGGCATGAGCATGACGGTCTGTGCGGAGTGCGGTGATCCACTGAGCACCACGGCGGCGGCGTGCCCGCACTGTGGCGCGCCGGCGGCGGTGGCTTTGCGCGTACCCGCGGCGGTGCCGACGGATTGGCCGGAGGCGTTGGAAGCGGCGGTGCGCGCGTCGCTGCAATGGCCGGAGGGGCAATTGACGGCGGAATGTCTGGCGCGGGTGGAATCGGTGAAACTGGATGAAACGGAAGCGGAGGACCTTACCCATTGGGTGGCGGGATTGCGCTGCCTACCTGCGCTGAAAATGCTGGGCTTCTCGCGCGCGGGCATTGCCGACGCGGGTCCGTTGCGTGAATTGGTGGGCTTGCGGTATTTGTATTTGGAAAAAAACCACGTCACGGATCTTTCGCCGTTGTATGAATTGAAAGCGCTTAGGCAATTGTGGCTGTACGGCAACCCGCTCGAACCGGCGGCGGTGGCGGCATTGGAAAAGGCGCTGCCGAAGTGCGAGGTGTTTATTTGAGCTTGAGTCTGAGCTTGAGATTGGAGATTTTTTCCAGTAAGGTATCACTGTTTTCGTTAGTTGCACCAAGGTATCCACACGCGCAATAATGCAAATCTATCTTTTCCTTAACGGCGAACAAGTTGGGCCGTACACTTCGGAACAAATTCAGGGTATGCTGGCAAGCGGCGCGGTGACGCCGGAGACCATGGCGTGGTACGAGGGCTTGCCGGAATGGACGCCGGTGACGCAGGTGGTGCAACCGACGGCGGGCGTTAGCGGGCCGGAGGATATTGTGATCGAAGGCGGGCCGCCTCAGCTTGCCGATGGCGGTGGCGGTGAAGTAGTGTTGAGCGTACAGCATCAGGCGGAGTATTCGCGCGGGCAGTTGTTGTTGCGGACTTTCTTGGGGGTCTTTTACTTGATTTTGCCGCATGCGGTTTGCCTGATGTTTTTGGGTCTTGCCGCCAATGTCTGTTCGCTGATCGCTTGGTTCGCGATTTTGTTTACGGGAAGTTATCCGGCGGGGATTTATAATTTTGTGGTGAGCGTGCATCAGTGGTCAATGCGCTGGATGGCGCGGGTTGGAAATTTGATGGACGGTTATCCGGCGTTCGGGATGGGGAATAAAGGCGATGGCGTGAGTTTGGAGATTGCGCGTCCGGCAACGTCCAGTGCGGCTGCATTGTGTGCTGCGAATTTTTGCAGGAATTTACGTGGGCGTTCCGCATGGGATTTGCCTGTTCTTTCGGCAAATCGCCGGTTACGTGCTGCTCGTGGTGGCGTGGTTTGCGGTGCTGTTTACGGGGAGATACCCGAAGGGGATGCACGATTTTCAGGTGGGCAACATCCGTTGGGGATTGCGCGTGATGGCGTACATCACGATGTTGACCGACCGGTACCCGCCATTCAGCGGGAAACCTTAATTGGCTTTGGACCGCAATGCGGCGCGCGCGGTTTCGGGGCAGCGCAGCGGGATGCCGGCGAGGTGGCGGTAAAGGGTGGCGGCTTTCATTTTGTCGCCTTTCTGATAGAGCGCATCGGCTTCCTTCAACATTTCCGGGGCGGGGCGAATCCACTTTAGTTTTTTTGCCGCGTCGCGGGCTTGTTTGATTTCGGCGGCGTTCAACGTCCAGCCTGAAGTGCCGCTGGCCATGAGGTTGGTGACTTCCTGTCGGTGCCGCAGCGTGAGGGCGTGGCCGAGTTCGTGCGAGGTGACGCGCGGGAGGGGCTCGCCCACGCCGCCTTCCACGGTGCGCAGGCGGGCCATATCTTTGACGAACATCCCATCGCCGCCAATGTACACGCCGTTGGCGAGGAAACGTTTGATGTAATAGATGTGAAAACAATCGGCCTTGCGGCTGGCCTTGGGGCGGATGGCGAGCAGCCAGCGGAGCTGACGGGATTTATGGTTTTGGCGATAGGCGTTGGGGTTGGCGGCCGGTTCGGTGAGGATGGATTCGAATGCAAAGTGCACGCCGGCGTGGCCCCAGATGCGGTTGACCTTTTCAAAAATGCGATGGAGATCTTTTTCCTCCAGCGTGGTGGTGAGGTTGAGCTCGCCGGGAGTCACCAACCGATGCACACGCAACGGCGCCACGAGATAGTCATCAAAAGGCGTTTTCGGCGCCTGAACCTCCCCGCGCAACTGAGGCGCGGCGAGCAGAAAAATCACGGCGAGCGTGCGGTGCATGGATGTGTGTACTGCGAGTGTGTGGATTGTCCAAGCTCGAATTGCCCTCACTCAGGCTGAGCGATCTTCAATATGAGCCCACAGCAAATCGGATAGGTCGCCGCTGATTATATGATTGCCCGGGTTTGCTTTTAATTCAAATTCTTCGCCTGTATCTCCAAAATAGGTCGAACCATCAATCACGGCAAAAATTGTGGATAATGCGTCCACAGAAACCGTCCCCATAATTTCCAACAGGACGGCTCGCTGTTCCTCGTTCAGCGATTGATACAAGGCAAACGCCCGCCGCATTTGCGGATCCTGATTTCCCTTTGGCATCGTGGAAGCGTACATCTCGCGATATTGCTTTGCCATATCCTCCACCACATAAGTGTGGACCCGGGCAATGAATTCTTCTTTTGTCATTGGGGTAGGTATTTGGCTTTATTTTCGCCAGTGGGGGTAGCGTTTGGCGAATTCTTCCCAAATTTGGTTAATGGTGTGGGAATAATGCCGCCGACTCTTTCTGACGAGTTTACCGTACGCCAGATTTTTCAGGTTGAACAATGGCGTCATATCCCCATCCAAAATATTGGTGGAGCCGTGAAAGAAAATTCCCTTTAAATTAGTCAATCCGGCAATGGGATTCAAAGATTCGATTTCTCCACAACTGGAAAATGTCAATTTTTCCAACCAATGCATTTCACGAACAGGTTCCAAGTTTTTCAACTTGTGGCAACACGCAAGATCTAGAATAGTCAATTTGTCCAAGTGCTGAATTCCTTCGATCGATTCGAGCTTTCGCATCCAAGCAAGATTCAAGCGACGGAGTTTTGTTAAATTTTCAATCCCTTCAAGGCTGGGGATGGGGGCACTGTTTATGTACAGGTTTTCTAGATGTACTAGCTTGGCGTGTTGCTTGAAATCACGGTTCTTGCTGCCTTGCGTTGAAAGCTGCTTGAGTCTCATGCAGCCGAACACGGATTCGAAGCCTTTGTGCCAGCGGGAGAGGCTGCATTTTTCCAGCAGGGGAAATCGTGAAAAATCGATGGGAGTCTTATTCACCCAAGGATCCAGATGAAACTCGCGCAATTTAGAAAGACAATGTACTGCGTCCAACGATTCGACTGGATAGGGAAATAAAGCCATGCTCAGTCGCTTGAGTTCAGGCAATTCGGCCAAGAACGAATAATCGTGACCTGCCCTTACAATATGCAAGTCCACACACCCCGCTTCCTTAACTTTTTCACCACCCACGCCCCGATGTTTTTTGGGGTGTTGCCCTCTATGAAAATCGCCGGGCCATACTGCCCCTGACTAATTTCAAATTCTAATCCTTCGTTAATCATAGTGTTTTAAGCTTGAATTCATATCATCTAGTTATGGGTTTCGTTGGTATTCAGAAAGTGAATCGTGGAAAGGCAAAGCCTCACTCATCCGTTGGTCTGTATTTTTCCTCCCATTTTTCCGCCCAGTTCATATCAGGAGGCCAATCTGCGGGTAGCGGATTATCGAATACGTTCAACAACCCTCCCAAATGCTTGCTGTGCGCCTCGGCAATCGTTCTGACATGTTCACGGAAAAACCACGTTCTATTTTCTTCGCAAGCGATCAGCACCACCATCATTTCATAACGGTCCAGTAACTCTGACAACTCTTTACCCTTGTCGGCTATATTTGAATATAGGCGAGCAATAATCGCTACTCTGTGCAACACAAGCATCGCGTTTTGGTATCTGTCCACAGAAATCATGGTTTCACTTTCCAAATTTAATCTCAACTGACTTAATGTGTACGCCATCGCTTCCAGATATGACTTTTATTTCCGGTAATTTTTCTCCATTCTTTGTCTTTTGCACGAGTTCTGAAAATCTGATTATTTTATTTTCATTGGACAGATTAATGGATTCCTTTGGTGAAAGCAGTTTTTTTATCGGAATCTCTTTTATCTCGATATGAACTCCATTTTCATATACCTCTGCTCGAATTGATTGTTTTCCTGTTAAATCTGCAGCCTTCGACTGCCTAACCCCATCTAGAACTGAATATGTATCTGGTTGAAGTTTTGGAGATGTTATTGTTGGTATCTCGAGCTTATTTGATGGCGCTGCATCGACTTTGTTAACTTTACTTGCTTTGCTGCCTGCCTTCGCCGCATCCCCGCCGGGAATAATTGCCACGCCTGCCAAGGCCAGCATCGCTGCTGTTGAAGCATTGGGGTTCTCCAAAAAAGCGTCAATGGCCGCTTTGGCCTCTTTTATATCGATGGCTTGACCGGCGATCGGGACGAATCCGATCCAAATTTCCCCGGCCATTCCCCAGCCGCCCAGATCTACTCCCTCGGGCGCTCCGCCCGTTACGCCCCATAACAGCTTTTCAGTTTCGGTCAGCTCTTCTTCGCCTCGCAGGTTGATTTTATCATGCCACCTTAAAAACTCTGCTCGAGCGGCGTTCAACCCATCCTGCCCGCCGTGATACCATTGGAGGTATTCATGGAACCGTTTTGTCCATCCGGTTTGAGCCAAATAAATAAGGAAATCTTCCTGCTGATCGAAGCCATTGAATTGAAACATCCCTTCAAAAAGGCGCGGCAAATAGTTTGGGCCGGCACGGGATCCAATCCCGGAATTCACCCCATCACCAAACACCGGTTCCACACCGAGCATGCCATCCATGAATGCCATGAAGGCGGCAAACTCCACTAAGTCAGCCGTGTATTGCCCGGTGTCATCCCCCGGCATTAGGAACTTGGGATCCGGCTGGAAACTGGGGTAGTGGTTGACCCATTGTAATTCTCCCAAAACCAACGCCTTGGGTTGTGCGGTGGACAACTCGTACAGATAACGATCCAGCGCGTCCGTGTCCTGCTCGTACAGGGCTTCCCAATTCGGCCCACTATATAGCGGAATGATCACCGGATAGAACTCGGAGGTGATGTTGCTCCCCCTCAAATCCGCCTTGGCGGCAAAGGAAGAGGTGGGGGCAAGGACGAGAAAGGTCGATAGAAGGAGAAACAGCTGTTTCATCTCGTGCAATAGAGAGCACAAACCGGCTCAATCGGTCAAGCGGTTTGGCGTGTGTGGGCGGGAACGGTGGAGAAAAAAGGTGCAAACGATTCGGAAAGGCCGTGAAACAGGTGTGGAAAGGCCCTGAAAAACAGTTCATAAAAAGGTGTTTTTGCGTCGCTTTTTTGTGAATAGATTCACAGAATCGGGGGTCGAAAACAAACGCACAAAAGTGTCATAACAGCGCAACCAACCCAAACCAGATTTATGAGCAAGAAAACCGGATACCAATTCTGTGGCGGCAACGACCACGCCACCAACCCTAATCGACGTGACTTTTTGTCCGTAGGCGCCATGGGCGGCCTCGGGCTGGGGCTGACGCTGGGCGACTTCCTGTCGCTCGAAGCCAATGCCGCGGGTGAGGATTGGAGAGATGTGGCTAAGCAAAGCAAGCCGGGCAAGGCCAAAAACATCATCAACATTTTCCTGCCGGGCGGCTCGGCGCATCAGGAGTCGTGGGATCCCAAGTATCTTTCGCCGGCAGAATACCGCGGCCCGTTGGGCACGGTGAAGACGAACACCGGCGAACGGTTTTCGCAGAACCTGAAGAACACCGCCAAGGTGGCGGATAAAATTGCGGTCATTCGCTCGATGACCCACGGCGAAGCGGCGCACGAGCGGGGCACGCATAATATGATGACCGGCATCCGCCCCAGCCCGGCGGTGATTTTCCCGAGCATCGGCTCGATCGTCAGCCATGAGTTTGGCCCGCGCAAAAACTTGCCGCCTTACGTGGCCATCCCCAGCCAAAGCCGCAATGGCGGCACGGGTTATCTCGGCAGCGCCTACGGCCCCTTCAGCCTCGGCGCAGATCCGGGCAATGCCAATTTCCGCGTGCGGGATTTGGCGCTCCCCAACGGCATTGACGCCAGCCGATTTAGTAAACGCCGCGACATGCGTTCTATCGTCGACGGCCATTTCAGCGCGCTTGAAAAGAGCGATGCGTTGGCGGGTATGGACAGTTTTTATCAACGCGCCTACGCGATGATTTCCTCGCCGGAAGCGCGCGATGCGTTTGACCTGAATAAAGAACCGGCCAAGCTGCGCGACGAGTATGGGCGCAACACCGCCGGCGGCCGCTTCCTGTTGGCGCGGCGTTTGGTGGAGTCCGGCGTGCGAATGGTGAGCACCACCTACGGCGGCTGGGATCATCACAGCAATATCGCTGCGGCAAATGGCGGGCAAATGCCGGCATTCGATCAGGCCTTTGCGGCGCTGATCCGCGACCTCGACACGCGCGGGATGCTCGACGAAACATTGGTGCTGGTGACCAGTGAATTTGGACGGACCCCGAAAATCAACGCCACGGCGGGCCGCGATCACTGGCCAAAAGTGTTCAGCGTGGTGATGGCCGGCGGCGGCGTCAAAGGCGGCTACATTCACGGTATGTCCGATCCCACCGGTGCGGAGCCAGAGGAAGATCCCGTGCACGTGCCAGACTGGGCGGCCACGGTTTACTCGCTCATCGGCATCGATCCTCAACGTCGATTGGTGGGCCCGGGCAATCGCCCGATGCCGATCAATTACGACGGCGAAATCCTGAAGGAAGCGCTCACTTAAGCCGGGCGGCATCTCTGACAATCCACCTCGCCCGGGGCAATGTTTCGTAAGGAACTTTGCCCCGCGCGTTTACAAAACCAAAAGAATTAAAGAACTGAAGATTCACATAATGAAAACGATGAAGCACTGGATGTTGATGCTCGGGATGGCCGGGCTGGTTTGGAGCGCGGCGGCGGTGGATCCGCGATTGAGTTATCTTTCCCCCGGCGGGGTTCAACTGGGCAAAGAGACAGAGGTCACTTTCCGCGGCTTACGTCTTGCGAATGCTGAGGATATTTTCTTTTATCATTCGGGTGTGAAACTGGTGAAGATCACCGAAAAGAATGATCGCTTTGTAAAAGCACTCATCAAGACCGAGGCCAACTGCCCGCTCGGCGAGCACAAGGCGCGCGTTCGTACGCGCGGCGGCGTGACCGAGCTGCGCACGTTTTTCGTGGGGCCATTCCCGATGGTGACCAAGGTGACCCCCAAGGCCGGCGAAGGCCCACAGAAACTGCCGCTCAATTGCACTGTGGCCGGATCTGTAAGCGCGGAATCGGTGGATCGCTTTGCGGTGGACGTCAAAAAAGGCCAGCGTATTTCCGCTGAAGTGGAGAGCATCCGCCTGGGCCGTGGGTTTTATGATCCGTATGTGGCTATCGAGAACAGTAAAGGGTTTATCGTGGCGCGTTCGGACGATACCCCGCTGTTTGTGCAGGATTGTTTTGCGTCCGCTGTGGCAAAGGAAGACGATGTGTATACAATCGTGCTGCGCGAAACTTCGTACGGCGCGCTGGGCGGATATCGCCTTCACGTGGGCACGTTCCCAAGACCCACAGCGGTGTACCCCGCGGGCGGTCAGCAGGGTAAGGAATTGGAAGTGAAATTCATCGACAAGGTCGCCGGCGATTTCAAACAGAAATATGCCGCGCCCGAACCCAAATCGTTTGAGGCCACCTTCGGCCAGCAAGACCAGCCGTGCTTCCGTGACCTTGCGGTCTTCCCGCAAGCGGAAGGCGTCGTGGCACCGTCGGGCAACAAAGTGCGCGTGTCACCGTTCCCGAATGAACTTGAGGCCGAGCCGAACAATTCGGTTGGCGAAGCGCGCCTGATCGAGGCGCCGCTGCCGCTCGCGCTGAATGGCATCATCCAAGCCAAAGGCGACGAAGATTGGTTCCGGTTCACCGCCAAAAAAGGCCAACGCTACGACGTGCGCGTGTACGCCCGTAAATTGCGTTCACCCATCGACACGGTAATGTACATTTGCAACAAGGATGGCCGCACCCTCGCGAGCAATGATGACTCCGGCGGTCCGGATAGCTACATCAGCTGGACCGTTCCCGCCGATGGCGAGTACACCTTGCGCATCCGCGACCATCTTGGCAACGGCGGCCCGGACTACACGTACCGCGTGGAATTCCAGCCCCGCGAGCCCACGTTGAGCTTGTACGTGCTGGACACCCGCCGGTACGACACCCAGACGCGCAAAAACGTGGTGGTCGCGCGCGGCAACCGATTCCCGCTGGTCATCCAGGCGCGACGCGGCAATTTCGGGGGGGCGCTCGAATTGAGCACCAAGGATTTCCCCAAAGGCATCACCCTGCACGCTGCGCCGATGGCGAGCAATAAATCCTCCCAAACCATCGTCTTTGAGGCCGCGGCCGATGCGCCAATCGGCGGCACGTTGGGCGATCTTATGGGCAAACTCATGGGTGAAAAGGTCGCGGACATCAGCGGCGGGATTTGGCAAAACTATGATCTCGTGCAAAGCGGTAATCGCGGTGTGTATTATAAAACTTGGGTGGACAAAATGGCTGTTGTCGTGGTGGAGGAATTGCCATTCAAGATCCGCATCGAAGAGCTCAAGGCGCCGCTCGTGCGCGCGGGGACGCTGCCGCTCAAGATCATTGCCGAACGCAAAGAGGGCTTCAACGGAAACATCAACGTCCAGATGCTTACCCGTCCGCCGGGACTCAGCTGCAGTTCGAACATCAACATCCCCGCCGGCAAAAACGAAATCACCTATCTCTTTAGCGCCAACACCGCCGCCGAAATTCTGGACCACAAAATTGCGATGCTGGGCACCGCGAGTGTCAGCGGCGGCACGGCGTACGTATCCACCCAGCTTACTTCGTTGAAGATCGCGGATTATTTTATGGTCGGCAAAATCACTCCTGCCACAACCACGCAGGGTTATCCCACGGCGTTAAAAGTGGATCTCACCAATCGCACCAAATTCCCCGGCACGGCCACGGTGGAATTGGTGGGCCTCCCCACCGGCACCACCACCACTAAACTGGAGATGACGCAGGACACCAAGTCGCTGACGTTCCCCATTACCGTTGCCGATAATGCCCGCGCCGGATTGCACCGCACGGTATACTGCAAAATGACGCTCAATCACACCGGCCACACCGTCACCCAAACGCTCGGTGGCCGCGGCACGTTGCGCATCAATGTGCCGCCTGCCGCGCCGTCCATTAAAAAGCCAGGCGATGGTTCGCTGGGCAAAGTGGTTGTTGCCAAATAATTCACAAAACAAGATTTTAAAATGATAAAAAAAACATTGCTCGCTCTCGTCACCGTGCCGCTAATGCTCAGTGCGGCTCCGAAGGATTTGGTGGATTTACAGGTGTACCCGAAGGACGCCCACTTGGTGACGCTACGCGGCAAGCAGCAATTGATGGTGCAGGCCACGTACGCCGACAGCACCACGCGCGATGTTACTGCGGAGGCAAAATATACCTTTGCCAATCCCAAGCTGATCAAGTTTGAAAAACACATTATCCTCCCGGTCGTGGATGGCAGCACTTCACTGAAAATTGAGTTTGCCGGCCGCACGCTCACCGTGCCGGTGAAAGTAGAAAAAGCCGGCGAGGAACGCCCTGTTCGTTTCAATCTCGATGTGATGCCCACTTTCACCAAGGGCGGTTGCAACTCGGGGAGTTGCCACGGTGCATCCAGCGGAAAAGATGGGTTTCGGTTGTCGTTGTTCGGTTTCAATCCGCAGCTTGATTATCAATACATCACGCGCGAAAACCTCGGCCGGCGAATCAATCTTGCCTTGCCGCACGATAGTTTGTTGCTCGAGAAAGCCACCGGCCGCGTGACGCATACCGGAGGCAAAGTGATGACCGCGGAAAGTAGTTTATATAAAACACTCGTGCGTTGGCTGGAGGCAGGGGCACCCAATGATCCCGCCGGCACCCCCAAAGTGGTGGACCTCGAAATCTATCCGAAACAATCCGTGCTCGAGGGTGAAGGCGCCGAGCAGCAAATCATTGTACGCGCCGTGTACAGCGACGGCTCCACACGCGATGTGACGCACGAGACGATGTTTATCACTAACAACGATGTGTCAACCAAAGTGGACGGCAAAGGCAAGATGACCGCCGGGCAACGCGGTGAGTCGTTCATCATG
The DNA here is from genome assembly GCA_014382585.1 of Limisphaerales bacterium. NCBI lineage: Bacteria > Pseudomonadati > Verrucomicrobiota > Verrucomicrobiia > Limisphaerales > Limisphaerales bacterium. The sequence goes on from JACNJL010000023.1 coordinate 25,679, forward strand.
GCGCGCTTCGACCAAATCACCGTGGGCACGCAAGTGCTGGTGATTCCGAAGCTGAAGAGCTTCGTGTTCCCCAAAGAGCTCGAGGCCAATTACATCGACACTTTGGTGCACAATAAGTTGAAGAAAATTCGAATCACGCCCAGTGGTATTTGCGATGACAACACTTTCATTCGGCGTGCTTATCTCGACGTTATCGGAGAGCTACCCACCCCCGAGGCCGTTGCCGCATTTGTGGTGGATAAATCGCCGGCCAAGCGCGAGAAGCTCATTGACGAGTTGATTGCCCGTCCGGAGTTCGTGCGGATGTGGGTGATGAAGTGGGCCGAGCTGTTACAGATCCGCACTCAAAACAATCAATTTTATTACAAAAATGCCGTGCTGTATTTCGAGTGGTTACGCGATCAGTTTGAACAGGATCAACCGATGGATAAAATTGTGCGTGAACTCCTCGGCGCGCGCGGCGGGACTTTCAGCAATCCCGCCGGCAATTTCTATCAAGTGGAGCGTGACACGCAGAAGCTCACCGAGAATGCCGCGCAAATTTTTATGGGCATGCGCATTCAGTGCGCCCAATGCCACAATCATCCTTTCGATCGCTGGACGATGGATGACTATTACAGCTTCTCCGCTTTTTTCGCGCAAGTGGGTCGCAAGACCGGAGAGGATAACCGGGAAACCATTATTTACAACCGCCGCAGCGGCGGGGTGCGCCACATCGTAGGTAATCGCGATATGCCGCCAAAATTTCTCGGCGCCGAGGGGCCTGAAATTGCTAAGGATGTGAATGGAAAAGTGCGCGCCGGATTTCCGTTGAAAAGCGGTGAGGATCGGCGCATTGCCTTAGCGAACTGGCTAGCTTCGCCCCAAAATCCCTACTTCGCCAAAAATATGGCCAACATCGTGTGGAGTCATTTCATGGGAGTAGGCATTGTGGAACCGGTTGACGATGTGCGCATCAGTAACCCGCCGAGCAATCCGGAACTGCTCGAGGAGTTGGGCAAACGCTTCGCGGGGAGTGGTTATAATTTCAAAAAACTCGTGCGCGACATTTGCGTGTCCCGCGCCTACCAGCGCAGCGTGCAGAGCAATGAGTTGAACAAGGACGACGCGCTGAACTTTGCCAAGAGCAGCATCCGTCGCGTGCGCGCCGAAGTGTTGCTAGATATCATCAGCCAAGTAACCGACACCAAAAACAAATTCCGCGGTCTGCCGATCGGCTCCAGTGCAGTTGAAATTGTGGATGGTGGCACCAGCACGTTCTTCCTCACCACGTTTGGCCGTGCCACCCGCACCACAGTGTGTTCGTGCGAAGTGGCTCTTGAACCCAATCTTTCCCAAGCGCTGCATTTGCTCAATGGTGATACGGTAAACACCAAGTGTGCTCAAGGAGGCGTGGTCCGAAACCTGATTAAAGGAGGCAAAAAGCCGGACGAGGTTTTGGATAATATTTACCTGCGCTGCTTGGCCCGCAAACCGACTGCTTCGGAAAAGGCTAAACTGATGGTGTTTTTCAAGGAAGGGCGTCCGGAGGAAGAGGTCTTGAATGACTTATTCTGGGCTGTGCTGAATTCAAAGGAATTTATTTTTAATCATTAATTAATTCGCCCGCCACGCGGGCTAGCAATCAAGGGGGAACTGTAAAACCGATGAATACTCGGAATCTAAAAACCATCGCCATCGCTGCCGGCTTCATTGTGGGTAGCGCCGGGATCGCCGCAGACAAAGTCACTTACGAGGACAACATCCTGCCCATTTTCCGCAACAACTGCCTCAAGTGCCACAACGCGGACAAGATGAAGGCAGACCTCAACCTTGCCACCTATGACGCGATGATGACCGGCGAAGTCGTCGCTGGCGGGGATTTGGATAACAGCCTTCTTTATCAGCTGGTCACCCACGCTGAGGAACCCAACATGCCGCCCAAGAGCAAACTCGCCGATGCTGAGATTGCCACCATCAAGGCATGGATCATCGGAGGCTTGCTCAAAGACAGCGGCTCCAAAGCCGTGATGGCCTCCAAACCCAAGGTCGATCTCGCACTCGATCCCGATTCCCTGGGCAAACGCCCCGAAGGCCCCGCGCCGATGCCCGTCGAAGTCCTCGCACTCGATCCCTATCAGCGCACCGAACGCACCAGCATTTCCACCGCCATCGCCGTCAGCCCGTGGGCTCCGCTCGTCGCCATCGGCAGCCAACGCCAAGTGCTCCTTTACAATACCGACACCTTCAAAATCGTCGGCATCATTCCCTTTCCCAAAGGCTATCCGCACAGCGTCAATTTTAGTGCGAATGGCAAACTGCTCGTCATCGGCGGCGGACGCGGCGCCAACCTCGGCTTTTCCACCGTGTGGGACATCACCAAGGGCGAACAAATCTTGACCGTCGGCGATGACCTCGATTCAGTCCTCGCCTCCGACATCTCTGCCGACCAGCGCTACATCGCCCACGGTGGCCCCGACCGATTCGTGCGCATTTTTTCAACCGACACTGGCGAGATGCTTCATAAGATCAAAAAACACACCGACTGGGTCACCGCCATGCGCTTTGGCCCCAAAGGCAAATACGTCGCTTCCGGTGACCGTGCCGGCGGCATCCACGTTTGGGAGGCCGAACCCGGCGGACGCGCCGCCAGCCTGATGGGCCATCGCGGCCGCATCACCGGTCTCGAATGGGCCAGCACCAACATCGTCATCAGCGCCAGCGAAGATGGCACTGCCAAAATGTGGAACATCGACGAAGTCAGCCAAATCAAAAACTGGACCGCCCACGGCGGTGGCGCACTCAGCCTGCGTCGTGCCCAAAACGGCGATATGGTCACCGTCGGCCGCAATCGCCGCGCCACCATTTGGAACGCCAGTGGCAGCGCAAAGCGCTCCTTCACATTCCCCGGCGACATCCCCTCCACCGGCGTCCCCAGCCACGATGGCAAACTCGTCATCGGCACCGACTGGACCGGCGAAGCCTACGTTTGGAACTCAGCCGATGGCAAAGAAATCACCCGTCTCGCCCTGAACCCCGCCCCCATGGCCGATCAATTTGTTGCCTCGCAAAAAATAGTAGAGCAGAAAGCCGCCGCCGCCAAAGCAGCCACCGCCGGGCATCAATCCGTGCTCACCCGCATCGCCAAAACCAAGACGCAAATGACCGCTTTGGACACCACCGTGACCATGCGCCAAAAAGCAGTCACCGATTCCAAAGCTACCCTCGCAAAGCTCATTGCCGAAAAACAAAAACCCGCTCAAACCAAAGCAGCCACCGCCGCCGGAAGCGTGAAGACCGCCACCGACACCAAAGCTGCCGCCGACAAAGCGTTGGCCTCAGCCGATGCCGCCGACAAACCGGCTGCCCAAGTCAAGGCCACCGCTGCTGCCAACGCGCTCACCGCTGCCACCAGCGCCAAAGCGATTGCGGACAAAGCGCTCACTGTCATTAACGCGCAAGTGACTCAAGCCACCACCGTCAGTGCCGCAGCCGCCAAATCGCTCATCGAATCACAAAACGCCGCCAAGACCGGCAAGGTAGCACTCACCAAATTATTGGCCGATCTCGCCAAATCCGCGGCCACCGAACAGGCTAAAGTCACTGCCGCCGGTGTCGCGCTCACCGCAGCTCAAAAGGATGCCGACCTGTTGCGCCTCAATAAAACATACAGCGATTATTATCGCTCCCGCAATCAACTCGTCGCACAGAAAGCCAAGCTCGCCGAATTGCAGGCCACCGCCCAGGCCGCCCAAGCCGCGCTCAACAGCACTCAAACCGCGCTGGACGCCGCCCGCAAAACAGATCTCGCAAAGCTAAAAGCCAATAAGCTCGTTGCCTTCATTCAAGCCAAAGCCGCTAAAGCCAAGGCCGATCAAGCCCTCACCGCTGCCCAAGCCGAGGTTGCTAAGGCGGGCGAAACAATCACCATCGCCACCAAGGCCATCGCCACCGCCGAAGCCGGCATGCAAACCGCAGGAACAAACCTGGCTAACGCCAAGGCTGCCCAGGCAAAAGCGACTGCCACGGCCCAAGCCGCCCGCGCCAAAGCCAACGAGGCCAAAAAAACCTACGACCAACTCGTCGTTGCCAAGCAGACGCCCGCGCAGCTCATCAACACCACCCTCGACAAAGCCATTGTTCAGGCCAATGCCGCAAAAGCAAATGCCGCTAAAGTATTGGCTGTCATCAACACCGAGGTCAACGCGGCCACCGCCACGTTCACCGGTTCCGATACCACGGCCAAGACTGCTGAGAACCTCGCAGCTGCTGCCAAAGCATTGATGGACAAGCTCGCCGCCGAATTGGCAAAACAAACAATCGATCTCGCCGCCAAACAAAAAACACAAACCACCACCCAAGCTACGCTTGCCCAATTAATCGCAACCCGTCAAAAACCAGCCGAAGCAAAAGTAGCCACCGCCACTGCCATGCTCAAACAGGTGCCGCTCACCAAAGCCGCTGCCGACAAGGCGCAGATTGCCGCGAATGCTGCCGTTAAAACCGCGCTCGACAAATTTCTTGTCGTCGAAATGGCTGCGCAAGCCGCCGAGGCCGGTGCGGGTAATGACGCCGCCAAACAAGCCGATGCCGCAGCCAAGCGTAAAGCCGTCATCACCGCCAAGGCGGCGCTCGATCAACTGATCACCGGCCAACAAAAAGCCGTGCTTGTGCAGGTCGCTAAAGCCAATGCCGCAATGAAAGCCGCGCCCGTTGCAAAAGCTGCTGCTGACAAAGAGCTTGCTGCTGCCAAAGCAGAGGTGGCCAAGGCCACCACCACGCACAATGCCGCCACTCAAGCCGCCGCCGCCGCACAGAAAGTTGTCACCGCCACCACAGCCACTCACGCGAAGGCAAAATCCGATTTCACTGCGAAACAAACCGATGCCACCGCTAAACGTAATGTGGCCAACATCGCTAAGTCAAAACGCGATGGCCTTGTGGCGGCCAAGCAGAAACCCGCACAAGACGCATTGGCTGCCGCGAGCGCAACCGCCACCGAGTTAGCGGCCGCAAAAATTGCCGCCGACAAAATTCTCACTCGCGTAAATGCCGAAATGGTCGTGGCGGCCAAGCCATTTCAAGACTTGGATGCTGTGGCCAAAACAGTTGAGGCTGCCGTGAAACCTACTGAGGTAAATGTGGCGAAGATGACCACCGCGATGGACGTGGCCGCCAAGCTGGTAACCCAACGTAAAACCGAGGAGGTTGCCGCCAAGAACGCCATGATGAAAATGGCTGCTGAAAAAATCAAGCCAATGGAAGCTGACGTGATTGCCGCTGCCGCTGCGATGACCCGTGCCCAAGCCGCCCACACCAACGCCGGGCAGATTCATCAAGCCCATGTCACCACACTGGCGAAGACGGTTGCCGCTCAATCTACTGCGTCCAAGGCGAAAACGGAAGAAGCCGGCAAGCTGGCGATCGTGGTTGCCGCCGCTCAGAAACAAGTTGAAGCATTCAAAGCCGAGTACGAAAAGCTCAAAGGGCCGCCCAAGACGGCGGCGAAATAATTTACGTCTGCCAAGGGGCAGCGGTTTCGCCCTCCCAAATTTCTTTGGTCTTTTGCCGCTTTCGGACGAGGGCGGCCTTTTTACCTTTCACCAAAATTTCAGCGGGCAAGGGGCGGGTGTTGTAGGTGCCGGCCATGACAAACCCGTACGCGCCGGCGCTGAGGATGGCCACGAGATCGCCTTCGGCCACGCGCGGGATGGGGCGGTCTTTGCAAAAGGTGTCACCGGTTTCGCAAATGCCGCCGACCACATCGGTGTTCACAGGGCGTGCCTTGGATTGTTTCACGGGGATGATCTCGTGGTAGCTTTCGTAAAACGCGGGCCGCAACAAATCATTCATCGCGGCGTCCATAATGGCGAAATATTTTTTGCCCGTGCGCTTCACGTATTCCACGCGCGTGACAAGGATGCCAGCGTTGCCGGAAATGAATCGGCCTGGTTCAAGCAACACCTTCAGCCCCAGTGGCCGTAACAACGGCACGAGGGTGGCAGCATATTTTTCAGGGGTGAGAATGTCCTTTGCCTCCTTGCGGTTCCACCAGTCTGCTTTGCCACTCACGAGCGCGTCCTCGTACATGATACCGAGGCCGCCGCCGATGCTAATGAATTCGATGCCGTATTTGGCTTTTAGCTTCGCGGCAAGCGGGGCGATTTTGCGCACGGCGTCGGCGAAGGGTTTTACTTGGGTGAGCTGCGAGCCGATATGCATTTGCACGCCGCGCAGGCGGATATGTTTGAGCTTGGCGGCGCGCGCGTAGAGCGCGGGAATTTTTTCAATGGCGATGCCAAATTTATTGTCGTAGGTGCCGGTGGTGATTTTTTTGTGGGTTTTGGCATCCACATTCGGATTCACGCGGATGGCGATGGGGGCGGTTTTCTTGAGCTTGCCGGCGATGCGATTGATGCGTTCGAGTTCGGCCTCGCTTTCGACATTGAAACAGTAAATGCCTTTGCGCAGTGCGAAGGTGATTTCTTGAGCGGTTTTGCCGACCCCGGCGAACACACATTTGTTGGGCCTGCCGCCCGCGGCAATGGCGCGTTGGATTTCGCCGCCGCTGACGGTGTCGAACCCGCTTCCCAAATCGGCGAGTGTGCGGAGGACGCCGCGGTTGGAATTGGATTTCATCGCGAAACAAATCAGGTGATCGAGAGGCGCGAGCGCGTTGCTGAGTTTGGTGAAATGGTCAGCGAGCGTTTTGGAGGAGTAAATGTAAAGCGGCGTGCCGTATTGTTTGGCGAGCGCGCCGATGGAAACGCCCTCGCAATGGAGCCGTCCGTTGACGTAGCGAAAATCGTGCATGTGCGAGGTTATGCCAAAGTGGCAGGCAAAGGGAAAGACGAAAGGGAAGGAGGAGATCGAAAATTTGGGCGGTTATTTTTGGCCGCCGGCTTTGAGGAGTTGCTCGCGTTGTTCGTAGTAGGATTGCGCGTCAATGTTCCCGTCCACATATTGGTCGAGCAACGCGCTGAGCTTGGTTTCCATTTCGCGATGGGAAAGGGTTTGTTGTTTGAGCTCTCTGGATTGTTGCTCCTGCATGACGCTTTCTAGCGCCAGTTGTTTTTTGAAATCACGCAGCGCCTTAAGCTGTGCTATTTCTTGGGGCGTGTCGGTCGGTTCGGGCGTGCGCTTGGCGATGACGTTGGGTCCGCCTTTGGGGTAATTCATTGCAGTGGCGTTAGGCAAAACCGGGAGTCCTTCCAGTTCCTTTACGCGGATGCCGCCGTGTTGTTGTGCCTCGGCCATGGCTTTGCGAAGGGCGTCCTCATCATAATTGGGATTGGCCTCGCGCATTGAGGCCTCGGCTTCCATTAGTGCAAGTTGCTCCGCCTGTTGTCGATCGCGCAGCACGGCCACCATTGCTTTGACCTCAGCTAGCGCGCGGGTTTTGGCCTGTGCAATGAGGGTGCGGCTGAAGCTGCCGTGGGCAACGACTTTGGCCAGTGCGATTTTTTTGGCGTCGTAAATTTCCTGTATCTGCGCGTAGGTAATGTTGGGGATCCATCGCGCGCGTTTTACGTGTTCGATGGCATTGGCGCGTTGGCGGGTGGTTTGCCGACGGTGCTTGGCCCATTCGGCATTAGTGAATTCGCGAAGGCGGTGGGGCTGGGGCGTGGCGCGATCGGTGGAGGATAGTTCCGGACCATGGGTTGAGCCCATGGCGGGCACCAAATCGAGATTTGGCCGTTTGGGAAATCCCAATTGTGGGCTGCCACCGCCCGCGCCATCGGCACCGATTTGCATCGGGGAAATCACCATCCAGCCACACAGAAATATCGTAATCAATAATCGCGAATGCATACCCACCTCCTCAACAATTTTTGTATGGAATTAGGTGCTTGAAATCAAGCGGAAATTATTCAGATCGTGAACAGCCGGTTCCACGGGCCGCGGAAGGGTACGCGCCAAATGGTGCGCCAAAGGATGCCGCGCACGGTGCGACGGGAAATTTTCAGACGTGGCTCGGGCTGCAGCGGGTTGGCGGCGGCCAATTTGTTAAGCGTGGCTGCGCCCATCAGAACGGGCCACGCGCAGGCGAGGCGCAGGCGATAGTGCGCGTGCGGGATGGCGAGCGTGTAGCGCCCGCCCGCGGTCAAATGATCGCGGGCTTTTGTTAGCCACGGCTTGAAGACGGGCTGGAGCTTGGGCCAGTTTGCGGGGTCGCGCAAATCTTCGGGCTGCAAGCCGGCCATCGCGAGGTCCACGGCGGGCAAATAGCATCGGCCGTTGGCAAGGTCGCGCGGGAGGTCGCGCAGGATGTTGACGAGCTGAAGGCCTTTGCCGAATCGGATGGCGTCGGCCACGAAGGGGGTGTCGTCGAGTTGAGCACCCGGGAAACAATGGGTGCGTGTGAGGCGCGTCCAAAATTCGCCTACGCAGCCCGCCACGCGGTAGGTGTAGTCATCGAGGTCATCGGCAGTTTGCAGGGCGGTGAGGGTGCTGCCATCGCCAACGTCACCGAAGCGTTCGAGGTCCTGTTCCTGCCCGCGTGTGATGGTTTCAAGCACGAGCTGCACTTGGCCGCGATCGGCGGGCGTGAGTTGATCGAGCCATTCCAATGCCTCGGCACTGCGTAGCAGTAATGCGCGTTCGGAAGGGTTTTGTTGTTCGCTGGCGAGATCCGAAAAATCCACGGGCGGCGCGGCTTCATCGCGGATGCGTGCGCGAAATTGGCGGAGTGTGTGCAGGCGCTCTTCGGCGGGCACGAGGTCGGTATCGGCAATCGTGTCGGTGGTGCGGGCGAGGAGATAGGCGAGGCCAATCTGGGGACGCACGGCGGCGGGCAGCACGCGTAGGGTGAGGTAAAAGGCGCGCGACACATCGCGCAGGATGGGCCCGAGCAATTCTTCGGCATCGTCGGTGGCCGCCATAATGAATCAGTGGCGCAGGAACTTGTGCCAATAGGCCAGCCGACTTTTCAATTCGGCGATGCCCGGCGAGCCCGGTACGGTGCGGCGCGCCATGGCCGCTTTGAGGTCGAATACTTTCAGCGCTTCTCGGGTGAGTTTTTTGTCGGCTTGTTTCAGCTCGGCGGGCGTTAGCTTGTCCAGTCGTTTACCTTTGGCTTCGGCAATGGCGACCAGTTTTCCGACCACGTGATGCGCTTTGCGGAAGGCGGTTCCGTTGAGCACCAGCCAGTCTACCAAATCGGTGGCGAGCAGATTGGGGTCGTCCACCGCGGCGGCGCAGGCGTTGGCGTTTACGGCGGTGTCGCGCAGCATTGATGCGAGAATACGTACGGTGCTGCGTACGGTGTCGGTGGTGTCGAATAGGCGTTCCTTGTCCTCCTGCAAATCGCTATTATAGGTGAGCGGCAAGCCTTTGAGGGTGACGAGCAGTGAAACGAGATTGCCGACCACGCGGCCGGTTTTGCCGCGGGTCAATTCGCAGATATCCGGATTTTTCTTTTGCGGCATCAGCGAGGAGCCGGTGGTGTAGGCATCGCCGATTTCGATGAATCCAAACTCCGCGCTGCTCCACAAAACCAAATCCTCGCACAGGCGCGATTGATGAATGGCGAGCAACGCTGCCACGCTGCAGAATTCCACCACATAATCTCGGTCGGCTACGGCGTCCATCGAATTGTGAGTGATCATCGGCTTGTCGTGTGCGTCCACAAAGCCTAGTGCGTGCGCGACGAACTCGCGATCCAGCGGTAGCGTGGTTCCCGCCAGCGCGCCGCTGCCGAGCGGGCACACATTTACGCGCACGAGGCAATCGAGGAGCCGCTCGTAATCGCGCTCCAGCATTTCCACGTAAGCGAGCAAATGATGGGCGAGATAGACCGGCTGCGCGCGCTGCAAATGCGTGTAGCCGGGGATGAGCGCCTTGAGATTATTTTCGCCAAGCTCGATGAGCGCCAGTTGCAGGTCGTGGATTTCATTGGCGAGTTCGCAGATTTCCTCGCGCAACCACATCCGGGAATCCAGCGCGACTTGGTCATTGCGCGACCGTCCGGTGTGCAGTTTGGCGCCGGCGGGCACGCGCGCAGTGAGCGCGGCCTCGATGTTCATATGCACGTCCTCCAGCTCCGTGCGCCATTCGAATTGGCCTTCGGCAATCTCTGCGCCGATCGCTTCGAGGCCATCGACGATGGCGGTGCATTCTTTCTTTTTCAACAACCCCACGTGATGCAGCATTTGGGCGTGAGCGATGGAGCCGGCGATGTCGTGATGCGCAAGGCGGGTGTCGAACTTCACCGAATTGGTAAACGCATTTGCTTCAGCAGCAGGCCCGCTGGCAAACCGTCCGCTGCGCGCGGTAACTTTGCTGGATTTTTTCTTCGCCATAGAACGCGGGTAGCCTGCCGCGAATGAAGGCAAAAGTCACGTCGCGAAATCCAGGGGAGGGGTATTTTGAATGGTTCTGCACACTTACAACTCTGCGGCGTGGGCTTGCAGCAGTTTGACGAGTGCTTGACCGACGGGCGGGAGTTGGCCGCGCCAGAGGCAGCCGATAGTGACGGCGGGAAAATCTTTGAGCGGCAGCAGTTTGACGCCTTTGTTTTTGCGTTCGCCGGGGAGGGCCACGGAGATGCCGATGCCGAAGCCGTTGGCAACGTAGGTGCTGATGAGGTCGGTGGAGTTGAGTTCCATCCCGATGGGCCAATCGATTTTGCGCGCGGCGAGTTGGGCTTGGAACGTGCGGCTGATGCCTTCGTTTTGCGGCAGGCTGATGAGCGTTTGCGCGATGCGATCTTGCCCGAGAATTTCGGCGGCGGATTTCACGCGAATCGTCGTGGGCACCACCAGCACCAACGGCAGCTCGAGCAGTTTTTCAGCTTTGAGTTCGGTAGGCGGTTTGGAGCCAAGCACGGTGACGCCGAGGTCCACATCGTTGGCGAGCAGCCACTGCTCGATTTCCGGCTGGATGCCCACTCGTAACGCCGGATGCAATCCGGGGAATTCTTTGCGTGCGGCGTTTAGCAAATCCGGCAGGTGCTCACGGAAGACCACACCGGATGCGCCGATGCGGATGGTTTGGGCCACGCCGCCACGGATTTTTTCGCCCACCGAATCGAGGTTCTCAAAAAAGGGCCGGACGAAATCGTAAAGCTCCACGCCGGCGGGCGTCAGCTCGAAGGGGCGGCGCTGGAAGAGCGTGGCGCCGAGGTCGTTTTCCAATTGAATGACTTGCGCGCTGACGGCCGGTTGCTGGATGCCGTACGGGATATTGCGCACTGCACCGGCAATGCCCTCGTGCTTGGCGACGTAGTGAAATAATTCGAGGTGATGGATATTCATAGTCGGGTGTGGAAGGATGCGGTTGGGGTGGGGTTAAGTTAACGTGATGTGGTGTGCGCGGGGCGTGCCGTTTTCAAATTCCACAATCGCCACGCTGGCGGGCGCGCCCCCGCGCGGGGTGGCCGGCGAGCCGGGGTTGAGATACAGCACTCCGTCGAGCAACTCATTGCACGGCATATGCGTATGGCCAAAGACGACGACATTCGGCTGCTCCTCCGCCAACAACGCGCGCACCCTTTGCGAAGGCACGGGGAAATCAACAATGTGATGGATGAGAAATGTGTTGTCGCCAAACTCAATGAGGCGCGTCTCTGGCAGGTCGATGGTAAAATCGGTATTGCCCCGCACGGCGCTCACCGGCGCGATGGCTTCCAACTCGGTGATGATATCCACCGGCCCCACATCGCCCGCGTGCAAAATGTGATCCACCCCCGCCAGCGCGTCGTGCACGGCGGCGGGCACAGTGCCGTGCGTATCGGAAATGATGCCAAGCTTCACGGCGGAAGTGTGAAGGGGGAATGTGAAATGACCAAGTTCCAATGACCAAATCCCAAGGAATGACCAATGACCAAATCCCAATGGTCTTGGTGATTGGAGATTTTTGGAGATTGAGAATTGGTCATTCCTTGGGTATTGGGTAGCTTAATTTCTGATACGGAAGTTTTTTTTCAAAACAGAGCGCATTGAATTGATGCGTCGGGTTGGATTGTTCGTCTTTGTCAAGCCTGTTCGGGGTTCTGTTAAAAAAGTGGAAAAAACCTTTACTTACAAGGATTAATTTGGAAAATCTCCTGATGAGCCCATATTATCGTTTCATTATTCTCTCACTCCTAACCGTCAGTTCTTGGTGTGCTAAAGCCCAATATGATGATGATCCCATAAACGAGGATCCATTACTCAACCCTTATGTTGCTGAATACGTATTCTCTCAATATATTAGCTTAGGAGGGAGTCCGTACGATCAATTTGATGAATCCATCTTTTCACAACTGGTTTCAAACATCACATTCGATGAGTTTTCCCAGTGGCAGAAAATTATTCATCCGAATGACTATCTGGATATAATGAGGCAAATGGTGCTAATACCAGAATTTTCACATTGGAATGACTTGCAGGTGGATGACTTTTACAACAACATGATGTTTTATTGGGATCTAATCGAACCAATGGATGACAATCAGGATGAAATAAGTTACAATCCATCTAATTCGGATGAATTGATCTGGTTGCCGGTCAAGGTTCAAGTTAAAGAAGGCGAGAATGTTGATGAGGGAAACTTTAATGAATCTGATAAAAAATTTCGCTATTGGATGGATCACGCGTATGTATGGATTGTAGGTGAAACCTCTGATGAAGGTGTTAAGGTTGTCGCAAAAGCGTATACGCTAGGGTTTTTTACTCTCTGGACAATGAATATGGTTGAATCATCTGCATCAACATACTTCACTTGTGATGAACACGGTAATATTTATGGCGAAAGCGATGAGGGCGCACGTTCCAGAGACGGGAGAAACTCTGACGCAAAGATTGTTGTGGAGACTGAAGGGAAAACAGCAAAAGTTGCCTACGCTGCTGTAGCTAGTTGGAAAGGGTCGATCCAGACAGAAGGGGGAGCTTTGGGCTTAAAAGTAAAAATTTCCGGAAGTGAACTTTCAATCAAGCGCGCTAAAACAGGAACTTGGGAATGCAGGAGATTCGCCAAAGACTAAAATGAAATCCAACCTTTTTCAAAATAGAATATGAGCCCTAACATTGAAAGTGAGTTGGGAGCGCCACCTACGTTCTTTTTTTTATTTCAACTTTTATGGATTCTTTCAATTTTAATTTTACTGGGCATTCATTTGGTCTTACTCAAAAAATGCCGTCCTTATCTGAAGGAAGGAAGCGAAACCAGGGCTTTGATTTTATGGGCGCTGTTAGTTTTGATCCCCATTTTAGGACCTGTGCTTTTTCTTCAAGTGATCCACACTAGGAAGCAGTCTGAATAATTCGAATAGGCTGAAAGTTAACAAACGACTTCTGAATTCTTCGTGAAACAAACCCGCGCTTGCCGATGGTGAATGCGTGACATTACGATTTTTAACGTGAACGATTTATTTGAAATTTTACACGAGGACGACGATTTGCTGGTCATCAACAAACAGGCGGGGCTCGTGTGTCATCCCACCAAGGGCGATGAGCGCTCGAGCTTGGCGGGGCGGTTGCGGCTGTATCGCGGCGCGGAGCAGTCGGTGCATCTCATCAATCGGCTGGATCGCGAAACCAGCGGCGTGGTGTGCGTGGGTAAAACCGATGAGGCGGCGCGCGAGTTGCGCAAATTGTGGGAAAGCCATGAGGTGGAGAAACATTACTGGGCGATCGTCCACGGACATGTTTTGGAAAGCGAAGGCATCATCAACGCCCCGCTGGGCGCGGATGATGCCAGCGAAGTGGTGCTGAAAGATTGCGTGCGCGATGACGGGCATCCCTCGCAAACGAAATTTTGGACGCAATGGAAGTTTGAGCGCGATGATGGAAAATTCACGTGGCTGCGCGTGGCACCCGTCACCGGCCGGAAACACCAGATCCGCATCCACCTCCAACACCTCGGCTACCCAATCGTGGGCGACAAACTTTATGGGCTCGATGAATCGTGGTATTTGAAATTCGTGAGAGATGAGTTGACCGATGCCGATCGGCAACAGCTCATCCTAAAAAACCAAGCCCTCCACGCCCATACATTGAGATTCAACTGGCGCGCCCGCGATTGGGAATTCATTGCCGAACCGGCGGATGAATTTGTGGACTTCATCGAAACGGTGAGCGAAGCGGAGGAAGACACCTGTTTTGACTGACCTTTGGCGCGGAGTTGACTTTTATTCACAGGGTGTTAGCCTCTTCGTTCCGATGGCCCGTTCGTCTATCGGCTAGGACACAGCCCTCTCAAGGCTGAGAGAGGGGTTCGATTCCCCTACGGGCTACCATTTGGGAACAGGGAGTTGCGGAAAAGGAACAGGCATGGCGCAGAAATATTTCCAGATCATTTTTAACCCCACCAGTGCGGCGGAGCTGGCGGGGATGCCGAAGGATTTGCAGTTGCAGATTCTGGGCGAGTTTCGCGGGCTGCCGGAGGAAGTGCGGGCCAGCGGTTTTTATGGCCGACTGGAGCACGGAGTGAAAAGTTTACACCGTTATCGTGTGGGAAATTATCGGGTGTATTTTGAATGCCACGAACTAGGCGTGGTTGTGCACCGGATTTTTTCGCGCAACACGTTGAAGGATTTTTTCTTCCGCAACGTGAACATGACGCAGGACGAAGACGATGCGTTGGCGGAGAATCCGAATTTTTGGGAAATGATCGATGAAGCTGCTTCCGCTTCGCGCGAGGAGGCCTAGTCTTTTTCCTCGCCTAATTCGACGTTCCAGTAGGCGACGTCGATGAAGTGCTTCCAGCTATCGTGCGTTTTCACGCCAAAACTCACCTGAATGAATGGCCGCCATTTTGGCTTTCTCGGTTTAGTAATCAAATTCAAACCGGCTTCGCGCGGGGTGCGGTTGCTCTTACGGGTGTTGCACGGAATGCACGAGCACACGATGTTTTCCCACGTGGTAGGCCCGCCGCGATCGCGCGGGATGACGTGGTCGAGATTCAAATCACGCCGATCGAACCTGTCTCCGCAGTATTGGCAGGTGTTTTTATCACGTTCAAAAATATTGTGCCGCGTAAACTTCACTTCCTGCCGGGGAAACCGGTCGTACGCCAGCAGCAAAATGACGCGCGGAATGCGCAACTGAAAGGACACCGCCGCGATGGAGTCCGCGTGCGGTTCGGCCTCGGAAAAATCCTGCCACTCGCCAAAGCTGAAAGTTTGGAAACCGTTGGCGTCGTCATTGTAAACTACCTGCGCGTGTCCGGTGAAGAGTAGCCCCACGGCGCGGCGCACGGAGCAGACATTCACCGCCTGCCAAAGGCGGTTCAGCACGAGCACGGGCTGGTTCAGTGGCACACTCACAAAAGCCGAGGCTAACAATTCGCAGCGGCGAATGTCAACCGATGCCCCCGAAGAGAAATGGAAAAGCTTGCTTTGCAGGATTGAATCTGGCACGCTGTCGGTGATGAGGGGGTGGGGACTCAGTTTCATTTTGGGGATTATTCTGTCGGTAACGGCATGGGCCGGAGGGTTGCCGAATGACGAATATCACCATGCCCATTCTCTTTATTCCGAAGGGCTGGTTTTGGTGCGGACCGGGGCAAAGGAAAAAGCACTGAGCAGCTTTGTTGATGCACGCCGAAAACTCGAAGAGGTTTCCCGTCAACACGCCACGTGGAATCCCGTAGTAGTGAAGAGCTTGCTCGGGAAAATTGATGAACAAATCGTTCCGCTCGCGCGCGTCCTCGGTATCACGCCGGCGCAAATTATCGGCAACGCTCCCCCAAAAGCTCCGTCCCAACCGCCGCCGGTGCAGAATTGGGAAATCCGGTACGCAAAATTACAGGAAGAAAAACGACTGACCGATCAAAATTTCGCCAAGCTCCATGAAGCTAATTTAATTGCCCAACGCAAATGGGCGGACGCCGAGAAATCGGCAGACTTTGCCAAAAAACAATTGCGTGAAGCGCTCGCCGCCCGGCCCAAATCGGCTGACCCCAAACTCTATGCCAAGGTGCAGGGCGAAAATCACAAGCTCCAAAGTGAAAAAGACAAGCTCGATGCGGACTTGAAATACTTGCGCACCCAAGCCTTGCGCAGCGAGAAATTATACATCGAAGCATTGGGGGTGAATCATCGGCTAAAGGAAGAGATCGCGCGTTTGCGCGCACGGCATACGCCGGATGCATCCTCGTCAGATGACCGCGCCGAGTTGCTCAAGCGCATCCAGCAATTAGAATTGGACAATGAACGCATGCGCGAATTACTGACTCACCCTGCGCGCAAACCGGTACGACGGGACGACTGACCATGCGCATCACCGGCGGTCAATGGGCAGGCCGCATACTCACCGTTCCACCCGGCCACGGCGTGCGACCCACGCCGGATAAAGTTCGCCAAGCCATCTTCAACAGCCTCGGCCCGTGGATTGAGGGCGCGACCGTGCTTGAACTGTTTGCTGGCAGTGGGGCGCTGAGTCTCGAATGCCTCAGCCGTGGAGCGGCGTCCGCCGTAGCCGTGGAGAAAAGTTTCAAACACGCCAATTTTATTCGGCGCAACGCGAAGGCGCTGGAAACCAAAGTGGAGGTTCGCGTGCAATGCGCTTTGCAGGCGGCGAAGCAACTGGCCGAGGCAAACCGCACGTTTGATTTCATTTGTGCTGATCCGCCCTACGGTGACAAGACCGCGCCCGGCAAACGCTCCGAAAGTTGGGCACAAAAACTTTTGGATGAACCGGTTTTGGAAAAAATTTTAAAAATCGAAGGCCGCTTGCTCGTGGGCCACACCAAACGTGATGCCCTGGAACTCACCTCGCCGTGGCACGAACACAAAACTCTGAAGCACGGCGACACGTGGATTAGGTTATTAAAACGTGCCGCCGTGTAAAGGTTGGGCGTGCTCCCCGAGCGCGCCAAGGCGGTTTCGGAGAAACCGCCCTACCGCAACCGCGACAGCGCCGCCACGGTCGCGATCATCGGGTACAGTTTTTCAAAATACCAAAGCTTCGCAAAATAAAATCCGATGGGCGAGGGCTCGGTCCATTCGCCGTTTTCAACTTTCTCAACAAGCCAGAGCGCGCCGCGATCGCGGGCGGTTTCCAGCTTTGCTTGCGCGTCGATGTCATTTTCCGTCACGCCCGCCAAGGCTTCCAGCGCAAGGGCGGTTTCCTCAATGGAGGGCTCGCCGCCTTTGAAGCCCCCCCATGCGCCGTCGGTGCGTTGCATTTCCAACAGTGCGTTTTTGGCGCGCGTCACGCGCAGGGCGCCGCCGGGGAGGGTTTGTTGGGCGGGTTCGTTTAATGCGAGCAGCACTTTGGCAGTGCCGTAGGTCCAGTTGATTTCGTCGGGTGCGTGTTGGTTTCCAAACCACAACGGCGTCCATCCGTCCAATCCAGCGCCTTCGCTTTGGGCGAGGAAACGGGCGGCGCGGGCGAAGGCATTGTCGATGCGGGGTTGCAACTCGGGCATTTGGTCGCGCCACGCGAGCCACGCGCGCATTGTGTGCGCGGTGAGATCAGGACTGGAGCGGTCGAATGGCAGGTTGGTCCAGCCACGGCAAAAAGTCGGAATACCGCCGTCGCGGTTTTGCAAATCGAGCAGCCATGTGCAGCCGAGCTGCGCAGCTTGCCCGGTGGCGTCTGAATCGTCGTCGAGTTGTTTGAGCGCGAGCAATGCGCCGGGGGTGTCGTCGGCATCGGGCACGCCACCGGGGAGAGGCGTCCACGCCCAACCGCCCGGCGCGGCGAGGGTGTACGGATGCATCTGGCAATATTGCTGGGCGAGGAGCCATTCGCGAATGGGCGCGCGCGCTTCAGCAGGCAAGTCATCGCCGAGGGCGTTGACCGCCAGCGTGGTCACCCACGTGGCAAGGTTTGTGTCAATCGGCCAACTGCCGTCGGCGCGGACGGAGTCCAGAATAAAGGCAACGCCTTTTTTCGCAACGGGATGATTGGCGAGTCCGCTGCCCGCGAGGCTCATGGTCACAAAGCTGGTGAGCGGCGTGGCCTCGAGGAAACCGCCGTTGGTGGGCTGGACGCGCTCCAAAACTTTCAGCGTTTTGTTGCGTGTGACGTTGCGGAGGATTCGCGTGATGGGGTTGCGCGTGGGCCGATGGTGATGCCGGCATTGGCCGATGGCGATGAGTGCGGGCAGCGCGTAGCTGACCACCGGCAGGCGCAGCGCGGCAAACCACGTCTGTGGCAGGGCGGCCAATTCGAAGGGGAGCGGCAGCACGTCCGCCCAATCCACTTTGCCTGCGAGCGCGCAGTGGGTGAGGATGGGCACGGAAAAAGTGCGATCCTTCCCGTACCGGGCGATGATGGCGGGTGCGAGCTTTTCGGGCGCAGTGCCTCCGGCGACCTTTGTCAGCCAAGCATCAGCGGCGGCAATGGTGTCCGCAAATTTCTCCGGCGCACGATGGAACGCAGCCCAGCAAAGGGTGGTGGTGGAGATGTTGCTTTTGCTTTTGGGGGTATCGCCCCAACCGCCGTCGGGATTGGCATTGGCGGCGAGCCAATTCAAACCGCCCTCTATATAA
The DNA here is from genome assembly GCA_014382585.1 of Limisphaerales bacterium. NCBI lineage: Bacteria > Pseudomonadati > Verrucomicrobiota > Verrucomicrobiia > Limisphaerales > Limisphaerales bacterium. The sequence continues at coordinate 44,079 of JACNJL010000023.1, forward strand.
GTGGTGTGGTCCGAGTCAGTACAATTTTGAACCTGCTGCAGGGCGACCACTGCGGTGGCGGTGGATAAGGCGCTGCTGGAGAGTTCGCCGTTCCAATGGCCCGCGGCGTTGCGCTCGGCGAGGAGGGCTTGGCGGGCGGTTGCCAACGCCGATTCGAGTCTGGCGAGGTCGAGGCTCACTGGGTTTTGGTAGGGCGGTTTCTCCGAAACCGCCTTGGCGCGCTCGGAGAGCACGCCCTACCTTGGGGGTTGGCGACAGAGTTTATCACTTGTCGTCAGTGGGGCGATTGCGTTTTTCCTGAAAGAAAGTTTGAAGGAGGCTGCGGCAATCCGGCTCCATCACGCTGGGGGTGATTTCGCAAGCGTGGTTGAGCGTGGGGAATTGGAGCAGATTCATCGCGCCACCAGCCGCGCCGCCATTGGGATCGGGCACGCCAAAAACAACGCGCGCCACGCGGCAGTGTACCAGCGCGCCGGCGCACATCGGGCAGGGTTCTTTCGTTACATAGAGAGTGCAATCGGTGAGGCGCCAATCACCCACGGCAGCTTCGGCGGCGGTGAGGGCGATCATCTCGGCGTGGGCGGTGGCGTCTTTGAGGAGTTCGACTTGGTTCCACGCGCGGGCGATGACGGCGCCCTCGCGAACGACCACTGCGCCCACGGGCACTTCGTCGGCCTCGTAGGCTTTCACCGCCTGGCGAATGGCGTCTTGCATGAAATGTTCGTCCATTAGGTGTTGAGGGTGGACTGCAGGAGCGTCCAGCGGTCGGGTTGGTTTTCGGTGCATTGGCAGTGGGCGACGAAGAAGGCGTTGCGGTGTTGCCAAAAGAGCGGCCAGATTTGTTCGCGGTCGGTACCGGGGAGCGGAAGCGATTCGAGAGCTTCGCGGGTGGCGAAATGGAACACGCCTTCTTCGTGTTCGGGCGGTAGCGTGGTGAGGCGCGGGTTGATTTCAAAAAGGAACATCAACCAATGGGCGTTGCCTTGGTAGCCGTGTTCGCTGATGAGGCCGGTGAGATGGAGATCGGCGGGGGCCAGTTGCAAGCCGGTTTCTTCGCGTGCTTCGCGGATAGCGCAGGCGTGCGGGCTTTCGCCGGTGTCAGTTTTCAGTTTACCGCCGGGCGGGCTGTAGCAGCCGCGATTGGGCTCGTGGTTGCGTTGGATCAGCAGCACCCGGCCATCCTCGTGGAAGGCGTACAACAGCGTGGCAATGCGATATGGCAACGACGACATACGGCAGTGAAGCAACGGGGAGGCAGGTTTCCGAGACTTTTCTGGAGGTTTGGGTTTCATTTGCCGTCTTGGGCGAGATGTGTGGAGCCCCGTGAATAACTTGTTCTTTTCCGCTGCGCGTGCGGCTGGCATATCCGCGCGACATACGGAATACAGCTCAGGTGAAACCTCTTTATGACTGATCCAGTAAAACGCCCGGCAGGCAAAGCAGCTTGCGCTCGCGGATAGTTTCAATTCCAAAATACCCCCTTTCCCTTCTCAATGAAAAACGAGAAACTTCAAACCCTCGCAAAAATTTTTGGCGTCGTCGTATGTCTATACCTGTTTCTAATCGGGATAGGCGGCATGGGCGCGGCGTTCAAAGGGGAATTCAAAGATACGGCGGCCAAACTGCTTGAAGCGACGCAGTCACCGATTGTGGGGCTCTTCATCGGGATTTTGGCCACCACCATTGTGCAAAGTTCTTCCACTACCACCAGCCTCATTGTGGGCCTTGTGGCGGCGGGCGCGGTGGATGTGGGCGGCGCAATTTTTATGGTAATGGGTGCGAACGTGGGCACCACGGTGACTGCCAAAATTGTGTCACTCGGGCACATCGCGCAGCGCGCGGAATTTCGGCGGGCCTTTGCGGCATCGTCGGTGCACGACACATTTAATTTGATCACGGTAGCCGTGATGTTGCCCTTGGAATATAGCTTTGGTTTTCTCGAAAAAGGCGCGCATTTTTTGGGGGAGCATTTCTTAAAATTCACCGGCGTGACGAAGCCGGAAAATTATCTCAAGAAAGTCACCAAACCGGTCATCGAATGGATGGGCGAAATGCTCAACAGCGAATTGTGGCTGCTGATTGTTTCGGTATTAATCACCTTTTTCATGCTCTTCGCCATCGTGAAGCTGTTGCAAAGCCTTGTACTCAAAAAGTTGGAGGCATTTTTTGATGCTTATTTATTCCGCAATGCCGCCATCGCGTTTACGGCGGGCCTGTGCCTCACGGTGCTGGTGCAGAGCAGCTCCATCACCACCAGCCTCATCGTCCCGCTGGCGGGCGCGGGTGTGTTGCGCTTGCCGCAGATTTTTCCGTTCACCATCGGCGCCAATATCGGCACCACCATTACCGGTTTGCTCGCCGCCTTGGCCGCGGCCAGCGCGGTGACGGTGCTGCCTGGCGAACCTCTTCCGCCCAAAGTGGTGGCCGGCGCCACCGTGGCGTTTGCGCATTTGCTTTTTAATCTGGCCGGGGCAGTGATTTTCCTGCCCTTCGCGCCCATCCGCGCCCTGCCGGTGAAGTTTGCCGAATGGCTGGCGGAGCTGTGCCTGCGCAACCGCGTGATCCCGGTTGTCTTTATTGTGCTCGTGTTTTATCTCATCCCGCTGGTGGTCACGTGGTCCACCATTGCCGAAGCGTTCAAGAAATAGTAAGGTATACCCATGTGGAAGGAAATCATCAGCGTCTTTAAGAAAGACAACCTCTATCAACAGGCCTTTGACGAGGCATGCGAGATGCTCGAGACGGACGGCAAAATGTACGCCGCTTCGGTGGAATCGCTGCGCAAATCGGACACCGCCGACATCGAGCTGGATATTTACGGGCTCGACAAAGAGGTCAACCGTTCCGAGCGCGACGTGCGCAAAAAGGTGATGAAGCACCTGATGCTTTCGGGCGACACACAGCTCAACTCCGGCCTCGCGCTGGTGAGTGTGGTGATCGATATCGAGCGCATTGGCGATTACACCAAGAATATTTATGACCTCGCCCGCAGCCACCCCAAGCGACTGAAGGCCGGCAGCCTCGAGGATAAATTGTGCGAAGTGGAAACGCACATTGCACAGGTGTTCGAGCGTGCCTCCGAGGCCTTCAAGAAAGGCGACGAGGATTTGGCTCGGCAGGTGATGGAAGAATACAAAGAGGAAATCTCCGACGATTGCGACGATATGGCCGATGACATCATCACCGGCAAAGTGAGCGACCTCGAAGCACCCGAGGCCGCCGCCGTAGTGCTTTACGCCCGCTTCCTCAAACGCATTGGCAGCCATTCCCGCAACATCGTCACCAGCATCGTCAATCCATTTCACCGGATTGGATACAATGAAAAAATCAAAAAGTGATCGTAAACCCGATTACCTGAGCCCGTTGCGATAGGCCTTCACCTGTTTACAAAAACGTCACAAAACCGCCATTTTCCCGGCACACTTCTGCGGCAAACTAACCCCGCATTGAGAGCCAAACAAATCACCAAAATGAAATTGAAAACCAAATTAACCAAGACGTTTACTGTGGCCGTTATTATCGGGGTGGCGCTGACGGAAACTGCCGGGGCACAATCTTCCGAAAGCCTTCTGAAAAAGCTCGTAGAAAAAGGCATCCTCACCGAGGCAGAGGCCGGCGAACTCCGTGACGAAGCAAATGCCGAAAATGCAGGCAAACCCAAAAGTTGGGTGGACAGCATCACCTTCAAGGGCGATCTCCGTCTGCGTTACGAAATGAAGCATCAGGAATGGGCCGCCGGAAGCCAGTCGCGGCGCAATCGGTTTCGCTATCGCTTCCGCTACGGCGCCATTGCGGATTTGCAAAACGATATGAAGGTCGGCTTCCGCATTGCCAGCGGCAGCACAGACAATCCCATTTCCACGAACCAAACCCTTGACGACGCCGGCCACAACGACACGCTCGCTATTGACCAAGCCTACGCCCAATGGAGCCGCGACGGATTCACCGTGATGGGCGGCAAAATGCCCAACCATTCGAAAAATGGCTGGATGATCAGCAGCGGCCTCATCGACACCGATTATACCCCCGAAGGCGCCGAGTTGCATTACGACCTCACCGCGGGCGGAATGCCGCTGGGACTGCACGGCGGTTGGCATTCCATTTATGAATCATCCCACGGCGATGACGGGATGTTGATCGGCCAGATCACCGGCGAGCATAAGTTCTCCAACCACACCGAGCTCAAGTTCGGCCTTGGCAGTTATTGGCTTTTTAATGCTGATCAAATCAAGGCGGACACCGTTGGATCTTCTGGTGTTGCGCACAAAGATTCTGCAGGTAACTCAGAGACCAGCGGCAACAATGTCGCATCCAACTTCAATCCCTATTTCATCGATGCCGCGCTGACGTACAAAGGCTGGGCGCGGCCGGTCAAATTTTCCGCCATGTATCTGAACAACCCCGCTGCAGCGGCAAGCGGCGAGGATACTGGTTATAGCTTTGGCGTGAAATACGGCAGCGCCAAGAAGGCAGGAGAATGGGAGATAGGCTACGAATGGCGCCATCTCGAACAGGACGCCGTCTGGCACGGGCTCACCGATTCGGACTTCGGCGCCTTCGGGGCGCGCAACGTCTCCGGCAGCAACGGCAACAAATATTACAATGGCACCAATGTGGAAGGCAGCCTCATCAAAGGACGCTATCAGCTCTACGACAATGTGAAGCTTGGCTTTGGCTGGGGTATCACCGACGCCATCAAAAACGACGTCAGCGGCACCAACAAAACCACACATCGATTTTCCTTCGACGTGATCTTTTCGTTCTAACGCCCAACGCAGTATAGTGCGCCATTGGTGCGGATAAACAATTGCCCCCCCGCGATGGCCACGCTGGCGCGGGTGAGGTCATCCCCCTTTTCGCCGAGCATTGTCCGGTGCAGGATTTCTCCTTTTTTTGCGTCCACCACGAAGGCTTCGCCGGCGTGGTTTTGCAAGTAGATTTTCCCGTTCGCTGCCGTGGGTGAGGTGCGGATTTTGGCACGGCTATCGAGGTTGGTTTGCCACTCGGCCTTGCCGTTGGCGGGGTTTACGCAGGAGAGAATTTTGTCGCGCCCTTCGCCATAAATGATGAAAAATTTCCCCTCATAAAACAGAGGCGAGCAAACGTCGGTGGTCACACCATCCGTGCGCCCAGCGCTTTTCCACGCCAACTGGCCTTCGCCTTTGGCACCGGCTTTGACGGCGCATACGGGGCCGCCTTTGGGCGCGCAGGCGAGGATCACGCCACCGCCCGCGGCGGGCGAGGGCACCAGGCGCCAGTGTCCGATGCGCGAGGGATTCCACGTGCCCCAGCGCCAGAGTTCCTCGCCGGTTTTGGGGTTGTGCCCCGTGAGGCAGTCGCCACCGACGATGACCAATTCTTTGCGGCCATTGTGCGTGAACGGCATTGGCGTGCTGAAGGCTTCGAGGCTTTCGGCTTTGGCGTTGGAGGGGCGGTTGTGTTTCCAGAGTTGCTTGCCGGTTTTCGGATTAAGCGCGAGCAAATAGCTCTCGTTGCCATTGGCTTTGCCGTGCCCGCGCACGCCGGTGTCGCGCTGGAGGATTTGCAGATAAAGAATGCCGCCGTGTAACAATGGGCTGGTGCTGAATGTCCACTGAAAAGCAAAGCCGTTTTCTTCGCCTTGGATTTTTTTGGCCCATAGTTTTTTGCCTTCCAAATCAAACGTGGCGAGGTCGCCATTGCCGTAAAAGAAGGTCACCACTTCGCCATCGGTGACGGGCGAGGGCGAGGCGTAGTTGCTGCGGTCATCGAGTTGGTACCCCGTGCCCACGACGCGTCGCCAGATTTCCTTGCCCGTGCGGCGGTCGAAACATAGTGCCAGCAGCTCCTTCGCCTTCGGATTGGTGGATGACACAAACACGCGGTCGCCCGATATAATTGGCGTGGCTGCACTGGGCCCGGGCATAGTCACTTTCCAGGCGATATTTTCGGTTTTAGAAAATTTCACCGGGAGACCGGCCGCGTCAGTGGCGCCATTATGATTGGGGCCACGCCAGTTAGGCCAGTCGTTTGCGTAGCCATTCAGGGCAAGGACGGCGAGAAGGAAGGTGGTTTTTTTGATCATAGTTTGTTCGGTTAAAAATTGGACGGAGGGCTTGAGTTATTGCTTCACCACCCAATTGGAAAATTGGGTGTATGCCTGTTGCGCGGCGGCGCGCCAGCGTTTTTCCTGTTCCTTGGAAACTTGAGGCGGGAAGGATTCCATTGCGGGCTGTTCGCTGGGGGCGATGTGGAAACGGTAGTTGAGTTTTTGCACGTCGCCTTGTTTCATTTTCTTTTTGAAGAAGAACCCGAATCGACCGTAGTTGCGCCAGGAAAGTTCTTCGACCGGTTGATTGGGCGCGTTGAATTGCGTGGCGCTATACCAATTGTTGCCAAGCTTGAATTGTAGGCGATTCCATTGCCAATCGTTGCTGAGCACTTTGCCGTTGCCGGCTGTTTTGCCTTTCGGTTCCCAGAGGTAGCTGGTGAACTTCGTGCCTTTCGCGGCTACCTCAGCATGGGCGCGGAAGTGGCAACCGGCGTGCTGCAAATCGCCCCCGAGGGTGAGATCGCGCGCGGCGGTTAGCTCGGTGTGGAAATCAATTTCCGTTCGACCGTCGGCATTTTGTGAAATAGCGAGCGAGCGCGTCTCGGAAAGCAGCAGCACATCTTCTTTGCCCACCTTGCCGGTGCGCCATTCAATGTCGGCTACGATGATGACGCCGTCGTCGGTAGCCTTGGCGCTTGAGATTTTTTTCACGCGCATAATTTCGCCCTTGTGAATGTGCCACAAATCGTATGTGCCCTCGCCAGCGAGAACCCGCCAGCCAATGTAAATGCCGCGATGATGCGGATATTTGCCGGTATCTTTGCCATCGGGCCCCACGCCGGGGTTGGTGAGCAGCTCGCCTTTCGTGCCGTACACGTGCAGGAAGGGTTTTTTCTGGCCCTCGCCAAAAACAAAATGTGCGATCGGTTTACCCCCCTTGGCAACGGCCAACCCTTGGCCGGGCGCGTTGGGGTTGGCGGCGGGTTCGACGGTCCATTTCGCGGCATTCGCGCTGAACGCGAGCAATAGGGATAGAGTGAAGATTTGTTTCATAAGATGGTGCGGGCTGATGATGCCTGTACGGGGCTGTGGGTCAAGCTTGTCATTGAATCTCCAAGGCCCAATTTCCAATTCCCAAGGAATGTTCCAAATCCCAAAAACCAATTTGGGTTTTGGGTTTCTTGGTCATTGGAACTTGAGCCTTCCTTGCTCTTGGTGTTCACTCGGCGTTCACTTTTTCGATTATGGCCGGACACAGTAAATGGGCGAATATTAAGCACACCAAGGCGCGCATGGATGCCAAGCGCAGTAAGGTGTTTGCGAAAATTGCGCGGGAGATTACGATTGCCGCGAAGCTGCACGGTGGCGATGCGGCAATGAATCCGCGCTTGCGGTTGGCGTTATTGAAGGCGCGCGGGGCGAATATGCCGGCAGACAATATCCAGCGCGCCATCAATCGTGGCACGGGCGATGGCGAGTCGGCGAGTTTTGTGGATCTCACCTATGAGATTTATGGCCCGCACGGTGCGGCGATTCTCTGTGAGGTTTCCACGGACAACCGCAACCGAACAGCGGCGGACATTCGCGCCATTCTCACGCGCAATGATGGCAAGCTGGCCACGGCGGGATCGGTGAGCCGGTTGTTTCATCGCAAAGGGCAAATTATGATTGCGCGTGCCAATGCGGAGGAGGAGGTGCTGATGGAATTGGCGCTGGAAGCGGGCGCGGAGGATTTTAAGGTGGAGGAGGAGGGCTACGAAATTCTTACTGCGCCAAATGATTTTGAGGCGGTGCATAAGGCGGTGGAAACGGCAGACATCGCGATGGAGTCAGCGGAAATTACGGCGTTGCCGGAAATGAGCGCGCCGATTTCAAGTGAAGCGGATTTGGGAAAAGTGGATCGCCTTGTGGATTTGCTGGAAGACCACGACGACGTGCAGGAAGTTTATTCCAACGCAGAGTTGGAGGGTTAAGCCACCATCCGCTCGATCGCCTCGGGCAGGCGCGCTTGGGAGCGGCTAATGAGTTGCTCGCGGTCGGTTTGGGTGAGCTTCAATTTTGCGGCCGCGGTGGCCACCACGGCTTCGAGGGCGCTTTGCGCGTAATCGGCCAAGCCTTGCCTCGGGGCAATTGAGAACACCGCCATCGTGAGGCCAAACACCAGAGGATGATTGGCCGGCGCGCGGCCTTCGCGGGCGGCGTCGAGGAAGCGTTGCACCACGCGTTCATCACGCAGCGGTTGCAGGCGTTTGAGGTGGTCGGTGCCAAAGCGTTGGCTGGCGGGCGCGAGTTGGAGCCACTCGGGGTGTGTGCCCGCGAGGGATTCATCGAGCGCGATGAGTTCCAGCGCTTCACCGCGGGCGGCGTGCCGATGAGCGGCGGCGACGGCGGGCAATTCCACCGGTTCGAGCAGCGTTACGCGGTAGCGCTCGAGCAGCACGGAAAGCTCCAACACCGTGCCCACGCGGGCGGTGCCGAGCGCGCGCGAAATGCTATCCACGCACAATACCCCCTCCAGCGCATCGAGCTGCGCGGCGTAGGGATGCAGCCCGCCCGCGGGCAGCGCGTCGATGTCCAATCCATTTTGCACCCCCGCATTTTGCCGAAAAACAGGGCAATTGTAAATAAAACGGCGCGCGGGATTGGAGTTGATTCATCGTTTTTGCGCTGATACCGTTGGCCACCGCAAAGCGTCCCGTTCGATTGGGACAAGAGATGATGCAAACAAGGTGTAGTCAATAACCAGCTCCGGCTGCTTTGCTTTTGAGTAACCCAAAGATTTCAACATGCCAGAACAAATTATAGAACAAGAAACTCCCGCCGCCGTGCAAACCGGTGACAAGCCAAAGTACCCCGGCTTTCCCGTCACCTGCAACGGCAACCAATTGGTGACCGAATGGGTGGAAACACGCATCACCGAAGGCGGCGTATTTTATCCCATCACGCCCTCTACCGAAGGCGGCGAGATTTATCAACAAGCGTTCGCGCAGGGCGCGTTGGATGTTTGGGGCAACCAAAAGCTGGCCATCGAATGCGAAGGCGAACACGCCGCGCAAGGCGGAGCCACCGCTGTGGCGGTCACCGGCAAGCGCACGGTGAATTTTACTTCCGGTCAGGGCATCGTGTACGCGATGGAGCAGTATTACCACGCACCGGGCAAGCTCTCCACGATGGTGGTGGAGGTTGGCGCGCGCGCGCTGACCAAGCACGCGCTCAATGTCCACTGCGGGCACGACGATTTTTACGCCGCGCTCGATACCGGCTGGACGATGCTGGTAGGCCGCGACGCCCAACAAGCCGCTGACCAGGCGGTCATTCTGCGTAAGTGCAACGAGATCGCGTTGAACCCCGGAATGAATATTCAGGACGGAATGCTCACCACCCATTCCGAGCGCACCTATCGCGCGCCGGAAGCGGATTTGCTGCGCGAATATCTGGGCGCGCCTGATGAGATTATCGAGTGCCCCACGCCCGCCCAGCGCGAGCTCTTTGGCCCCACGCGCCGTCGCGTGCCGGAGATGATGGATCTGAAAAACCCCGTGTTGCTCGGCCCTGTTCAAAACCAAGAGCATCATATGAACGGCTGCATCGCGCGCCGCGATAATTTCAGTGAACCCATCCTCGGGATGCTCGAGCAATGCTACGAGGAATTTGCCCAACTCACTGGCCGCCGTTACGGACTCATTTCGGAATATCGCACTGAGGATGCGGACACCGTGTTTGTGTCGCTCGGTTGCGCCGCTGAAAATGTGGAAAGCGCCTGCGATTATTTGCGCGAGCAACGCAACGCCAAAGTCGGCTCCATCCACATCAACGTCATCCGGCCTTTCCCCGAGGCGGCGGTGATCAACGCGCTGCGCGGCAAGAAAAACGTGATCATCATCGAGCGCACCGATGAGGCGTTGGCCGGCGACAACCCGCTCGGCCGCGACATTCGCACCGCGCTTTCCAAGGGCTTGGAGAGCGGCAAACACGGCAGCGATTTGCCTTCGCTCACCGATGCCGAAATGCCCCGCATCTTTCGCGGCAGCTACGGAATGGGCTCACGCGATTTCCGTCCCGAACATTCGCTGGGCGCGTACGAATTCGCCACCGGCCAAACCAAACGCAAAGACGGCCGCAGCGCCGAGGACGGCGAATCCTATTTCACGCTCGGCATCGACCACCCGTACAGTGTCATTTCCAAGGACACCCCCTCGCTGCTGCCCAACGGCGCAATCGCGGTGCGATTCCATTCCATCGGCGGTTGGGGAATGATTACCACCGGCAAAAACCTCGGCGAAATTGTCGGCAAATTCGGCCAAATCATTTCCGAACGCAACCCGAGCTATGACGACCTCGGCCAACTCGAAGACAAGCTCTTCATTATGGCCAACCCCAAATATGGCTCGGAGAAAAAAGGCGCGCCCACCAATTATTTTCTCACCGTCGCGCCCGAGCGCATTCTCGTAAACTGCGAACTCAACCACGTGGACGTGGTGCTGTGTTGCGATCCCAAAGCCTTCACGCACTGCAATCCGCTTGAGGGCATCAACAAAGGCGGCAGCCTCGTTTGGGAATCCAGCGAAACGCCCGAGACGGCGTGGCAACGCATCCCCGCGCATCATCGCGCCTATATTAAAGAGAACAACATTCGCGTGTTCATTCTGCCCGGCTTTGATATCGCCCGCGACGCCACCACCCGCGCCGATCTCCAACTGCGAATGCAGGGCAACTCATTCCTCGGCGCCTTCTTCCGCGTCTCCAGTTTTCTTAAAGATCACAACCTCGGCGAGGAGGAGTACCACCAAATCGTGCACGATCAGTACGAGAAAAAGTTTGGCCGCTTCGGTAAGGCCGTCGTGGAGTCGAACATGAAAGTGATGCTCGGCGGCTTTGAGCGTGTGGCAGAAATTCAGTATGGTGAGATTGAAGACGCCGACACTTCGAGTATGCGCAACCCGATGCTCGCCCCGCACACCGCCGCCGATCACGAAATGCCCGGCACAGCCGGCTGCGACGCCAGCGGTTGCCCCAGCTGCGCGATGCCGGAAGAACAGGAACGCGCGCCGTTCCAGACGATGGAGAAATTTGATTCCGAGTTCCGCAATGAACTCGGCTACCACCAACCCGCCGGAGCCTTCGCGAGCTTGGGCGTGATGGGCTCGGGCAGTGGTGCCACGCAAAGCAAATACGTGGCCCGCCGCGAGACGCCAGTTTATATCGCGGAAAATTGCACCCAATGTATGGAGTGCATCACCGCTTGTCCGGACACGGCGCTGCCCAATACCGCGCAGGATGTCAGCACGGTTTTGGTTACGGCCATCCGAAATTACGTGGGCGATAAGGATGCGCAAAAGGCGCTGCTTAACGAAGTGAAAGGCCTCGACGATCGTTGTCGCGCGCGAATGAACGAGAATGTTGCCAGCAAAGGTAAGGAGCCGTTCAAGGATATTTTGCGGTCGGAAGTGGATCAACTGACTGCCATTGATGACGTCGCACGAGCAGAGTTTGTGACGATCATCGATAAATTGCCGTTGGCGTATAATGATGTCTCCGCAATTTATCGCAGCGTGGAAAAGAAGAACCCCGGCAATGGCGGCCTTTTTTCGATTTTTGTTTCTGACCTGTGCAAAGGCTGCGGCGAATGCGTACAGGTGTGCGGTGATCACGACGCGCTCCGGATGGTTTCGGAAACGCCCGACCTCAATGCCGAGCTAACCACCGCGCAGGTGTTCAGCCGGTTGCTGCCGGACACGAGCCAGAAATTTCTCGGGCTGTACAATGACGACACGCCCGAAGCCTCGCGCGAAGCCGCGCTGCGAAATCATTTGATGGTGCGTCGCAATTACGAAGCACTCGTCAGTGGCGATGGCGCGTGTGCCGGTTGCGGCGAGAAGAGCGTGCTGCGCGCGGTGGCCTCCGTTACCGAAGCGTATATGCGGCCGATGTATCACAAGAAAGCCGCGCGCCTGCGCGAGAAGGCTAATGAGCTGGAATCCAACGGCGCGGCCAACCTCGCGGCGCTCAAGGAACGCAGCGAGGAGGAATACAAGTTTTACAAACGCAGCATCGCCCACGTGGTGATGGGGCTCGGCGGCGAGAATGACGCCGACACCGATCATCGCCTCGAAGCGCACGGCGACATTGCCGACAGCGAACTCATCGAATCGCTCATCGCCGTGCTGCGTCAGGACGCCTTTAACCACCGAGACATCCAAGCCATCGACGGTCGTCACGCCAACGGCATGAGCGTGATGTATATGGGCGCCCATACCGGCTGCAACACGGTGTACGGCTCCACGCCACCGAGCAATCCGCACCCGTATCCGTGGATGAATTCGTTGTTTCAAGACGGCACCACCATCAGCTGGCTGTTTGGCGAATCGTCGATGCTCAACCACGCGCGGCGTTCGGTGGCGCCCGAGCGTTTGGCCACCGCGCTGCTCGAGCGCGAGGATGGCGTGAGCAGCGAGCGCGAATATTTTGAGATCACCCACCTCGATGACACGCAGATGACCGATCAGGAAGTGCGCGAGATGCCCAAGGTATGGGCCATCGGCGGCGACGGCGCGATGGGCGATATTGGTTTTCAAAATGTTTCCAAAGTGGTTTTGCAAAACAAACCCAACGTGATGATTCTGATGCTCGACACGCAGGTGTACTCCAACACCGGCGGCCAAAATTCCGACAGCTCCAATATGCTGGGCGGCTACGATATGAACCAATTCGGCGTGGCCTCCCAAGGCAAGCTCATCGAGAAAAAGAGCGTCGCCGAAACCTTCACCGCCGGCCACGGCTCGCCCTACGTCGCGCAGGTTTCGATGGCCAACTCCGCGAAAGTTTACAAGGCGATGCTTGACGGCCTCGAATATCGCGGCACCGCGTTTTATCAGTGCTACACCACCTGCCAACCCGAGCACGGCGTGGCGGATAATATGAGCGCCGATCAAGCCCGGATGATTCGCGACAGCCGCGGGATGCCGGAATTCATTTACAACCCGCGTGCCGGCGAAACCTTGCAGGAAGGCTTCGAGCTTAAAGGGAATCCCTCAATCAAACGCGATTGGTGGGAAGCCAAATACCCCTCCACCGGCGACAAATATAACTACACCGTCGCCCACTGGGCCATCACCGAGGCGCGCTTCCGCCTGCACCTCAAGGAAATTCCCGAGGCACAAGCCGGCGAGTTCATTCATATGGACAATATGCTTACCGCCATCACGCAACAGGACGTCGTTTACCGCCGCGTGTTTGACGAAACTCATCGTGCTTACGTTCCCGACTGGGGCGTGTATTTCAAAGCCGAGGTAAACGGTAAAGTCAAATACTACATCGTGAGCCGCCAGATGGTGCTCTTCCACATCGAGCGCCGCAAATCGTGGCGGATGCTCCAAAGCCGCGCCGGCATCGTGAACGCCGATTACCTCGCCCAAAAAATCCTCGTGGAAAAAGTCGACAAAGGCGAAGTCACCCGCGACGACCTCCTCGAACGCGGCTGGGAACTCTTAAACGAACAAGTCGCCACCGCCGCTGGAAACTAAACTGTGCTAAACGTGCTGCCGGCATCTTGCCGGCAGACCCTCACTGCAACTGCACCCGAAGGTTAGGCGAATCAAACACCTTCGGATTCAAAACCATCTTTGGCCGTTGGCCGTGCATCAAATCCACAATCGCTTCCGCGCAGGCGGCGCTGACTTTGCGGCCGGTCTCATTTGAAAACGCGGCTTGATGCGGCGCGAGTAAAAGATTTTTTGCTGTGCGAAAAGTATGCTCTTTCGGCAATGGCTCTTCCACAAATGCATCCACCGCTGCCCCCGCGATGCCACCCTCATTCAGCGCCCGCGCCAGCGCGGCTTCATCGAGTAGCGCACCACGGCCGGTGTTGATGAGATACGCGTCCGGCTTCATCAAATATAATTGCGCTTCGCCAATGAGCCCTTGAGTTTCGGGCGTAACCGCGGCGTGCAGCGAAACAAAATCACTTTGCGCGAGCAGCGAATCGAGCGGCACAAATTCCACGCCAAATTTTTTGGCGGCCTCATTTGGAACTGGGTCACACGCCAACACGCGCAAATTAAACCCCGTCGCGCGCCGAGCCACCGCTGTGCCGATGCGACCGCAGCCGATGATGCCCAGCGTTTTGCCGTGCACATCGTGCCCCCATTGCGGCGCCCATTCGCCGACGCTCATCGAGGCATGCGCGGTGTGGATGCGCCGAGCGCTACCGAGCAGCAGTGCGAAGGTGTAATCCGCCACCGCCTCATCGAGCATGCCCGGCGTGGTGGCGATCACGATGCCGTGCGCCGTGGCGGCGTCTACATCAATGCGTTCAAAACCGACTCCCCAACGGGAAATAATTCGCAATTCAGCCGCCTCCGGACTCGCCAATAATTCAGCCGAAAACTCATCCGGCCCCGCATAAACCGCCTGAATTTGTGGCAATAATTGCTGCAAATTTTCCGCTGATTGGGCGCAAAAGGGTTCGGCAACAGTGACTTTACAGCCGTTATTACGCATAAAATCAGCAGATTCGGCCCCGATTCCTGAAATTGTTTCCGGGGTGGCTAAGATATTCCAAGACATGGCGTTGGGCGGTAGTGTAGCGGGCGCGGGTGCGGGTGCAAAGGAAGGTTCTTGCGAATGCGATTTAGAATTATTCTAAATATTGTTGACGGCGTCCCGCTCATTGTTAAGGCTGGCGGAACCATGAAGGACGTCACCTCGCGCACTGTATTTGTGCCGCCCCGCCGCGATCGCGGGGTGGTGAGCCGTTGCATTGTTGAATCCGGCCTTCGGCCTACGGCGCAGCGCGAGGTGGTGTACGGCATATTGCTCGACAAGCTGGATCATCCGACGGCGGACGAAGTGTTTCTGCACGCCAAACAGGAGAAGCCGGATATTTCGATGGCCACGGTTTATAACTGCCTTGATGCGTTGGTGAAACATCATTTGGTGAAGCAAGTGCACCTCGATCGTGCGGCTACGCGTTACTGCCCGAATATGCATGAGCACGCGCATTTCCAATGTGAAATGTGTGGCGATATTTCAGATTTCGAAGGCGCGTCCAAGCCGCGCCAAAGTGGTTTCAAAGTGCCGCGGGGTTTTAAGGTGACGCATTCGGAAGTTTCAATGCGCGGCGTGTGCGCGGATTGTTCAGGAAAGGAAAAAACGAAATGAGCGCGGACACCGAAACCATCGATCGCTTTGTGGCGCAGGAATATAAGTGGGGTTTCTATACCGACATCGAAACCGACACGCTGCCGCCGGGCCTCAACGAAGATGTGGTGCGCCATATTTCCGCCAAGAAAAATGAGCCGGAGTGGCTGCTCGATTGGCGGCTGAAAGCCTTCCGCCATTGGCAGACGATGGAAGAGCCGCACTGGCCGCAGGTGAAGTATGCCCCGATTGATTATCAGGCCGTGAGCTACTACTCCGCCCCGGGCGCGAAGGATAAGGATCGCCCCAAGAGCCTCGACGAAGTGGATCCCAAGCTGCTGGAGACTTACGACAAACTCGGCGTGCCCTTGCACGAGCGCGAGCGGTTGGCAGGTGTGGCGGTGGATGCGGTGTTTGACAGCGTCTCCGTTGGCACCACGCACAAAGAGGAACTGGCCAAGCACGGGGTGATTTTTTGTTCGTTCTCCGAGGCGGTGCAGGAGCACCCGGAGCTGATCAAAAAATATCTCGGCACGGTGGTGCCGTACACGGACAACTTTTTTGCCACACTCAACTCCGCGGTGTTTAGCGATGGCTCGTTTGTTTATATCCCCAAAGGTGTTCGGTGTCCGCTGGAACTGAGCACGTATTTCAGAATCAACGCCGCCGAGACCGGGCAGTTTGAGCGCACGCTGATCGTTGCCGATGAGGGCAGTCACGTGAGTTATCTCGAGGGCTGCACAGCGCCAATGCGCGATGAAAATCAACTGCATGCGGCGGTGGTGGAACTCGTTGCGCTCGGTGATGCAGAGATTAAATATTCCACCGTACAAAACTGGTACCCCGGCGATGAAGACGGTAACGGCGGTATTTATAATTTTGTCACCAAGCGCGGTATCTGCAAAGGCGCACGCTCGAAGATTTGTTGGACGCAAGTGGAGACCGGCTCGGCGATCACGTGGAAATATCCGAGCGTGATTTTACGGGGCGACGATTCGGTTGGCGAATTCTACTCCGTGGCCCTCGCCAACCTCGCACAACAGGCGGACACCGGCACCAAGATGATTCATCTCGGCAAGAACACTCGCAGCACCGTTATCAGCAAAGGTATCTCTGCCGGCAAAGGGCAAAATAGCTATCGCGGCCTCGTGCAAATGGGCAAGAATGCCACGAACGCCCGCAACTATACGCAGTGTGATTCGTTACTCATCGGCAGCCGTTGCGGCGCGCATACCTTCCCGTATATTGAAGTAAAAAACCCATCGGCCCAAGTCGAGCACGAGGCCACCACTTCAAAGATTGGCGAGGACCAGATTTTTTACTGCAACGCCCGCGGCATCGAAACGCAGGACGCGGTAAATATGATCGTGAATGGTTTTTGCAAAGAAGTCTTCCGCGAACTCCCAATGGAATTCGCGATGGAAGCGCAGGCGCTGATGGACGTGAGTCTCGAAGGCAGCGTGGGATAGGAATTTACAATGTTGGAAATCAAAAATTTGAAGGCCGGCGTGGACGGCAGGGAGATTCTCAAGGGGATCGATTTGTCCAT
Organism: Limisphaerales bacterium; assembly: GCA_014382585.1. Classification (NCBI taxonomy): domain Bacteria; kingdom Pseudomonadati; phylum Verrucomicrobiota; class Verrucomicrobiia; order Limisphaerales; species Limisphaerales bacterium. Next base: position 60,797 of record JACNJL010000023.1, read on the forward strand.
CAACGCCGGCGAAGTGCACGCGATTATGGGCCCCAATGGCAGCGGCAAGAGCACGCTGGCACAGGTGTTGGCGGGCCGCGAGGCGTTCGATGTGAACGCAGGATCGGTGACGTACAACGGGCAGGACTTGCTCGAACTCGCGCCAGAGGTGCGCGTGCGGGAAGGATTTTTTCTGGCGTTCCAGTATCCCGTGGAAATTCCCGGCGTGAACACGACTTATTTTTTGCGCGCGGCGGTGAATGCCGTGCGTGAGCATCACGGGAAGGCAGCGCTCAATGCGGTGGATTTCCTGAAGCTGATGCGCGAGAAAATTCAACTGCTGCAACTTGACGAATCGTTGCTCAAACGTTCCGTGAACGAAGGTTTTTCCGGCGGCGAAAAGAAGCGAGCGGAGATTTTACAAATGGCGTTGCTTAATCCGACGATGGCTGTTCTGGATGAAACGGATTCCGGTTTGGACATCGACGCGCTGAAAATCGTTGCCAATGGCGTTAATCAACTGAAGCGGGCCGACAACGCGCAATTGGTCATCACGCACTACCAGCGTTTGCTCGATTATATTGTGCCCGATTTTGTGCATGTGCTGTACGCCGGCCGCATCGTGAAATCCGGAGGCAAAGAATTGGCACACGAGCTTGAGGAAAAAGGTTACGACTGGATCACCAACGGAGAACTCCAAACCGCCTAATGGTTGCTCCCGCTAACAATGCTGTAGATCGACTCCTCGCCGCTCTGCCGATGCGGGGCGAAGGTGGCGCGCGCTTTGCGGAACTGGGTTTCCCCACCACGCGCGATGAGGATTGGCGATTCACCAGCGTCGCGCCGATTGCGGAACTGGATTTCACTGTCGCCGAGTCCGATGCAGCGGCGAATTTGGGGGGTTGTGTGTTTTCGGAAATTGACGGCCCGCAGTTGGTGTTCGTGAACGGCCTTTTTTCTGGCAAACTTTCTCGCGTAGGCGAATTGCCGGCGGGCGTAGAGGTTGGCAACGTCGGCGACGTCGCCGCCGAGGATTTGGAGTCTGCCGAGGGCGAAGGTGCGTTTGGCGCATTAAATGCCGCGAGCTATTCGGACGGTGCGATTGTGCGTGTGGCGGATGATGTGAGTTTCGGGACGCCCATTCGTATTTATTACTTGAGCACCGGCAGTGATGGGGCAACGTCGAATATCAGAAATCACTTCACATTCGGCGCAAACAGCAAAGCGACTATCCTTGAAAGCTGGACGAGCGCGTCTGCCGCGGATGCCGCGTATTTTAACAACGTCGTCACCAAACTTTCCGCGGGCGATAATGCGCAGGTGGAGCACGTGAAGTTTCAGAATGAAAGTCCGGCCGCGTTTCACGTAGCCGGCTTGCGCGCCTCGATGGGGCGCGACAGCCGCGTGGCGCATCACTCCATCGCGCTCGGCGGCCGCATCGCACGTAACAACATCCGCGCGCGGCTCGACGGCACCGGCATCGAGGCATTGCTGAACGGTTTATATCTGCCGTGCGGCAAACAGCTCATCGATCATCATATGGTGGTCGATCATCTTCAGCCACATTGCGACAGCCACGAATATTTTAATGGCATTCTCGATGACCACGCGCGTGCGGTGTTCCACGGGCGCATTCACGTGCACAAAGGTGCGGATAAAACGGACGCGAAGCAGACGAATAAAAATCTTTTACTCTCCGATAACGCGACGGTGAACACGAAACCGCAACTGGAAATTTACGCCGATGACGTGAAGTGCACGCACGGCGCAACGATTGGCCAAATGAATGCCGAACAAATTTTTTATCTGCGCGCCCGCGGGTTAGATGAGGAGTCCGCGCGCCGCATGATTATGCACGCTTTCGCAGGCGAAATCATTGCGCGCATCGGATGCACGCCGGCGCGTGAGGAGCTGGATGGGTTGGTGTGGGATCGATTGGAAGATAAATGACTGCCGCGTTGAACAGCATTGATGAATTGGCCGACAACTTTGAGTTGCTCGGTGATTGGGAATCGCGCTTCGGTTATCTCATCGACCTTGGCAAAGAATTGCCGCCCATGGGGGAGGCAGACAAATGTGATGCCAATCGCGTGCACGGTTGCCAGGCGCAGGTATGGATGAAGCTGCTGCCCGAAGCGGATAACCGCATCACCATCATGGCCGACAGCGATGCATTTATTGTGAAAGGACTCATCGCAGTATTACTCACCATTTATTCCGGCAAAACCGCGCAGGAGATTTTGGATGCCGATGGTGAGGCGCAGCTTGATCGATTGCAGTTGGCGGCGCACCTTAGCCCCACGCGAAAAAACGGATTATTCGCGATGGTGCAGCGCGTGCAAGAACTCGCCCAAGCCATTCAAATGGAGGCCGCGCAATGATGACCGCCGGCGAACAAGTGGCTGTTGAGCGCGATGTGGAAGCATCAGTGGTTCCCTCTGGCACACGCGTAACGCTTGAGAAAGGCGAGACCGCCACGCTCACACAATCGCTTGGCGGCACGTTTACGGTGGTGGTGAACGGCAACATGTTTCGCATCGATGGCAAAGACGCCGATGCCATCGGGCAAGAAATTCAGCTCACACCCGCAGAGCAAGCCGGCAAAGCCGAGACAGCCGAAGATTTGGAAAAGCAGGTTTGGGAGCAGATGAAAACCTGTTACGATCCGGAGATCCCCGTGAACATTGTGGACCTCGGATTGATTTACGATTGCCATCTTGAAGATCTCAAAAATGGTAGTCACAAAGCGAGCGTGAAAATGACGCTCACCGCGCCCGGCTGCGGAATGGGCCCGACCATTCAGGCCGATGTGGAAAACAAAATTCTTTGTGTGGAAACCGTCGATGAAGTGGACGTGGAACTCGTGTGGGAACCGCAATGGACCCGCGAGATGATGACCGAAGCCGCGCGGCTCGAGCTGGGGATGATGTGATGAGCGCCATCACCGCCATTGCCAGCGTGGACGAAATCGCCGAGGGCAAGGGCAAGGCTTTCGATGTTGGCGAAAAACGCATCGCGGTTTTCAATGTGGCCGGAAAATTCCACGCCATCGACGATGAATGTCCGCACGCGGGGGCATCGCTCGCCGAAGGCTATTTGGAAAACGGCAACATCGGCTGCCCGTGGCACTACGCGGAATTCGAACTGGCCACGGGTAAACACTTGCACGCCCCCGCAACGTGCGGCGTGGCGGTTTATCCGGTGCAAATCGAGGAGGGCCAAATCAAAGTGGAGATCGAATGAGCGCAATTTCCTCCGATATTCGCGATGACTTCCCCGCACTCGCACAGGAAATCAACGGCCATCCGCTCGTTTATTTTGACAACGCCGCCACCACCCAAAAGCCCCGCGCGGTGCTGGATGCGATTCAGCACTATTACGAGCACGACAACGCGAACGTCCATCGCGGTGTTCATGAGTTAAGCAATCGCGCCACCGCTACTTATGAGGACGCGCGTGAACGCGTGGCGCAATTCATCAACGCGCCTTCGGCAAATGACATTATTTTCACACGCGGCACCACCGAAGCCATCAACCTCGTCGCCGCCACTTGGGGCGCGGCCAATCTTGGTGCGGGCGATGTGATATTGCTCACCGAACTCGAGCACCACAGCAACCTCGTCCCGTGGCAACTGCTCGCCGAACGCACCGGCGCGCGGCTGCGGTTCATCCCCGTCACCGGCGACGAAGGCACGCTCGATCTCAGCGACCTCGACAACCTGATTGAAGGCGCAAAACTGCTTTCGCTCACCCACATTTCCAATGCGCTCGGCACCCTCAATCCCGTGGCAGAAATTTGTGCCAGCGCCAAGGCGTCGGGCGTGGTGACACTGGTGGATGCCGCCCAAAGCGCAGGCCATATGCCGCTGGACGTGCAGGCTATCGGTTGTGATTTCCTTGCGATGTCCGGCCACAAAATGTGCGGCCCCACTGGCATTGGCGCTTTGTACGCGCGTGCGGAGTTGCAGGAAACGATGCCGCCCTATCAGGGCGGCGGCGAAATGATTTCCAAAGTCGGTTTTCACGAATCCGAATTCAACGTGCCTCCGCACAAATTCGAGGCCGGCACGCCCAACGTCGCCGGCGTTGCAGGGCTCCACGCGGCACTCGATTACCTCGCCGCCATCGGCCTCGAAGCCATCCACGCGCACGATTCTGATTTGGCCCAATACGCCAAGGAACGGCTAAGTGAATTTGAGGGCATCCGCATTTTTGGGCCAACGGCGGAACGTGGTGGTTTGGTGAGTTTTGTTTTCGAGAACGTGCACGCGTTAGATCTCGCCACCCTCGCCGATCAGCAAGGCGTGGCCATTCGCATCGGCCATCACTGCACACAGCCACTGCACGAAAAGCTCGGGGTCCCTGCCACAGCCCGCGCTAGTTTTTATTTTTACAACACACGAAGCGAAGTGAATCGCTTCATTGAAGTGCTGCAAAAAGTCATTAAACTGTTAAAATAAATCTATGAGCACGACAATAGACATTACAGCTGACTCCGCGATGGAGGCGGTGCTGACGGTTTTTCCGGGGGCGCGGCGGGCTTTGTTTCGGAAGTATCATATCGGCGGCTGTTCGAGTTGTGGGTTTAAGATGGACGAAACATTGGGTGGCGTTTGCGAGCGGAATAATGCGCTCGATGTCATCGAAGTGTTGGCGGAAATTCAATCGAGCCACGCGGCGGATCAGAAAATTTTGGTGGAGCCGAATGCGCTGAAGGAAGAGTTGGCGGTCACGCCGGATTTGAAATTGCTGGACGTGCGCTCTCTGGAGGAATTCGACGCGGCACGCATCGATGGGGCTACGCATATGACGCGCGATTTGATGCAGGAAATTATGGGCAAATGGGATCCGGAAACGCCGTTTGTCATCATCGATCATCAAGGCCAGCAGGGGTTGGATGCGGCGGCGTATTATTTGGGGCACGGATTGAAGAACGTGCGGTGCTTACGCGGGGGCATTGATGCGTGGAGTTTGGAGGTGGATGAATTGGTGCCGCGTTACGAATTTTCATAACTTATTACGATCATTATGGACGAATCGTTCGAGCAAAAAATCAAGGACGCCATCGCGAACCCGAAAAATATGGGCGAGTTGGCCGATGCCGATCGAATGGGCACGGTGGGCAATTCTGACTGTGGCGAGATGCTGCGCCTGTGGGTGAAGTTTAAGGAGGATCACGGGCGCAAGGTGATTGACCAGGCAAGCTTCCAGTCCTTTGGCTGTGAGACGGCGATTGCCGTGGCCAGTATGGCCACGGAATTGATTCGCGGCAAAACTGCCGAAGAAGCATTGGCGCTGCGGCACGATGAATTGACCGGCGACCTCGGCGCATTGCCGCCGATGAAAATTCACTGCGCGCAATTGGTGGAAGGCGCGCTTAAGTCGGCATTGGTTTCGGATGAACAGCAGGTAGCATTGAATTCCAAAACCGAGGAGGAAAACATTCCTTCGTTGATGGACAGCCTCAATAAAAATGCGCAACCCGCCCAAGGCAGGTTGCGCATATTGAAAAAGGAAAACTAGCGTTCGGCTAGTTTCGGTGACATCGGTTTACCAACCGCCGCCGCCGCCTTCAAAGTCGCGTCGGGCGCGCTTGTTGTTGCCGCCGTCACGTCGGCCACCGCCGCCGCCACGTCCGCCGCCACCCCCGTAGCCGCCACGGCCACCGCCGCCACCGCCACCGCCGTAGCCACCACCACCGCCGCCGCCACTGCGTTCTTCACGCGGGCGTGCTTCGTTTACGGTGAGTTCGCGGCCCATAAATTCGTGGCCGTTGAATTTTCCGACTGCGGATTGGGCGTCGTCATCCGAGGCGTAGGTTACAAACCCAAACCCCCTTGATTTGCCGGTCTCCCGATCCTGAAGAATCACGGCGTCCGTGACTTCACCTGTTTCGCTGAAAAGATCCCGAAGATCTTGATCCGAGGCCGCCCAAGGGATGCCTCCTACAAACACTTTATTACCCATTATACTGTTATTTTTTGATTGGCATACACGGCACTGCCGCAGAATGCGGAACCGTTATGCGTGTTCAAAAAATGATGGTTATGGCAGAAAAAGGCAAGGGATAAATTTCAGCCAGTGATTTTCTTGTACGCTTCGCCCTCGTTGATGGTCGGCGTTTCTGGCCGGCCTTTGTAACGGTACACGAGGTCGAGGTTGTGAATGCCCAGCAAATGCAGGACGGTGGCGTGCAAATCATGCACGTGGAGACGATCCTGCACGGCCCACAGGCCGAGTTCGTCCGTGCCACCGATCACTTGGCCGCCTTTCACGCCGCCGCCGGCCATCCACATGGTGAATCCGGTGGGATTATGGTCGCGGCCATCGCCCTTCTCGCTCATTGGCGTGCGGCCGAATTCGCCGCCCCAAATCACCAGCGTATCATCCAGCAACCCGCGCGCCTTGAGATCCTTCAATAGACCTGCAGTGGGCAGATCGCTTTGGCGGCATTGCCGACCGTGATTGGCTTCCATTTTGGAATGCGAATCCCATTTGCTGCCGGCACCGTGGTAAATCTGTACAAACCGCACTCCGCGCTCCACCAACCGCCGCGCCATCAGGCAGCAGCGACCGAAGGGTTCCGTGTCCTTGTTGCCAAAGCCGTACAGCTTCTTGGTCGCCTCCGTTTCCTTGGAGAGATCCACCGCTTCGGGTGCCGAGGCCTGCATACGGTAGGCCAGCTCGTAGGCGCGGATGCGGGCCTCGAGTTCGCTTTGGCCTTCGCGCGATTTGAGGTGTTGCTCGTTCAGTTGACGCAACATCTCGAGTTGGCGCCGGCGCGTTTCCGGGGTCACTCCCTTGGGTAAATTCAAATGGCGAATGGGCGACATCCCGGGATTGAGCTTCACACCCTGATGCGTGGCGGGCATGAACCCGGCGCTCCAGTTGCGCGGGCCATTGGTGACCGTCGCCGCCGTGTCGGTCATCACCACAAAACCGGGTAGGTTGGCGTTCTCCGTGCCGAGCCCGTAATTCACCCAAGACCCTAGGCTGGGCCGGCCACCGAGCGGTTGGCCGGTGTTCATCTGGCACACGCCGCCGCTGTGGTTGATGCCGTTAGTCCAGCACGACCGAATCACCGCCAGATCATCCGCGCACTCGGCGGTGTGCGGCAGCCAATCGCTGATCCACAGGCCGCTTTGGCCGTGGCGTTTCCATTGGCGTTGGCTGGCTAGGATGGGCGATTCCGCCTCGCCCATGGGCGTGATCGGCCGCTTGAAACTGTCGGGCATGCGCTGACCGGCCAGCTTCTGGATGAGCGGCTTGGGATCAAACAAATCCATGTGGCTCGGGCCGCCTTCCATGAAGAGAAAAATCACCCGCTTGGCCGTGGGCGCAAAGTGCGGCTGCTGGGTCGCATGCGGATTGGTGGCAGCAACGGCCTGATCCCGGGCCAACATGCCGGTCAATGCCAGCGCACCAAAGCCGGCCCCGCCGCGCAGGAGAAATTCGCGCCGTGAGGCGTCGCTTAATTCGGTGGGCAGATCATGCATCTTCAGTAACTTTCAGTGGCTCAGTCGGCGACAAAGCGATGCCGGCCAGCGACGCGCCGGCGAGGCAGTTCACGCCCAGCATCAGAATCAGCCGGAGTTTTTCCGGTGTGATGCCTTCCAGCTTGAGCCCTGCGAAAATGGCTCCGCCCAAAAACGCCAGACCGATCACTTGCGAAAGGATCAGTGGACTGCTCAGCGGTTGATCATCGGTCAGGCGTGGGGCGAGGATGGCGGCTACGGCGAATTGCAGACATGCTGCCAGAATAACCAGCCAAGCGATCACTGCTTCGGGGGTTTCCAGATTCATGGCGGGCACCCGCATGAGGCCGAGGGCGAGGAACATCACAATCACCGCGATCATCGAAATGCGTGTGTACTTCGCGGTGGTGGATAGATGCGCACTCATATCAATCAACGTACAGGAACCGGTTGGCGTTGAAGAGCACGTGGCAGTATTCCGCGAGCCGCGCGATGGCCGGCGGTGTGTGCGGATTGCCAAGTGGAGCGAGAGAGTTGTCGTGCGATGAGCTGTCGGCGTGGAAGGCGTCCTTCTCGAATTGATAAAACGCCAGTGTGTGCGGTCGCACGGCTTCGCCCTTGATGACCAACGATTGTTCATCCAGCGCAGCGCTGCTCAGGCGCACGTTATCCACCAGACCATCCCAGCCGTGGCGACTGCCGCCGGTGCGGCCGCCAATCACCAGCGGTAGCTTGCTGCCGTAGTGCTTGTTACGACGAAACGGTTTCTTCGCCACCTGCAGTTTGCCGTCGGGCGTTGTGAGATCTTTCAGGTAAAACGTGGCCGTTCCCGCGCCTTCCTCGTCGAATTTCACACTCACGGCCGCGTAATAATTTTTTTTCAAATCCGGCCGCAGATTGGAAGCGATCACCTCGTAGCCGTGGTCGCCGCGTTGCGGAATGCCGGTGAGTTGCAGGATGAGATTGCGCGGTTGATAGGCGCTCTTCGTGCTCGTGACGCCCAACGCCCAGCCGGGAGTGCGTTGTTGGCTGTCCCATTGCGAAACCATAGTGCGCACGGAGGCATCGGCATACAGCGAATCCAATCGGAGGAATGCTTCGGCGGTAAAATCGCCGGTGGGCATCTTGCCCGGCTTGGCGGTTTCCAAAGCGCGCTGGCCGCCGTCGGGCTGAATCCACGCCGCCGGACTCGGCGTGCGTTTGCCAAACATTCCAATTTTCGGCGGCTCAGGGTTGGCGGCCACCTCGCCGCCGAGATTCAGATAAGCGATGCCCGATGCCAGATGCTCCACCGAAGGGTCGCGGCCAAACGTCAGCTGATGCGCGGCGAGGACCTGCGCCTTGGGATTGCCTGGATGCAGCTGGTGCAGGCGCCGGGCAAAGGCATTGGCGCGTTGGCGGGCCCAGTCGCTATTGAGCAGCAGCAGCGATTGCGTGGCGGTGGTGGTGATGGTGCGTTGCGGCATGTGGGAGATGCGGTCGGGAGCGTCGAATGCCGCCAGCACGGCGTCGGGTTTGTTGCGCATCACTTTCAAATAAACCGAGCGCCGCACCGAACCGACGCCGTCTTCGCCTGCTCCGCCGGTTTTCAAATTCAATTCGCCGGATGCAGCCAGCAGACTGTCGCGGATTTGCTCGGCGTCCATGCGCTGTACAGTGGCGCGGGCAAACCAAGTGTTGGCCGGATCGGCCTGTTCGGCGGCGGGATGACTGGAGGCTTGCCGGTAGGTGGCGCTGGTGACCATCAATCGATGCAGCTTTTTGAGGCTCCACTCTTCAGCGATCAAACGGGTGGCGAGCCAGTCCAGTAATTCCGGGTGCGTGGGCGGCGTGCCGAGTTTGCCGAAATCGCTGGTGTTGGTGGCCAGGCCGCGTCCGAAATGTTGCTGCCACATGCGATTGACCATCACGCGCGCGGTGAAGGGGTTGTCGGCGCGCGTGATCCAGTTGGCCAGGGCCGTGCGGCGGCCGGTGGATTGCAGCGCAGCGGGCGGCGGCGTGATGACGGCGTCGCTGGGGTCGAGCAGCGTCAAAAAACCCGGCTCCACCACAGTGTCTTGCTTGGGTATGCGCGTGACCGGCGCCACAGGGCCGGCGTCGCTGACCACATATTTCACCGTCGGCAACGGTTTCGGGCGTTTGGCTTCGAACGATTTCAGTTCCGCGTGCAGCCTTTCCCACTCCGCCTTGGTGGCGTCCTTGAGGCGCTCGGGCAATTTGGATTGCTCCAAGTCAAACTGTCGCGAAGCCATCTCGGCAATCTGCCGTTCATACGCCGTGCGCTCTTCGGGGCGCTTGCGGATCATCACCTTGATCTTATCAATAAATTTTTCAAACCCCTCGCGCGTGGCGTGTTTGAGCAGCACGGGATGCTCAATGGCGTGCAGTTGGCGGCGCAGCGATTCGGTGTCGCGTCGCCATTTTTTGTCTGCCTCAAAAAACGCCGTCCGCTCGGCCAGTGTACCCACGGGCATGGCCGCGCGCGGCAGTAACGGCGCGAAAAAGGCCTGCATGCGGTAGTAGTCCTTTTGCAGAATGGGATCGAACTTGTGATCGTGGCAGCGCGCGCATTGCATGCCGAGCCCGAGAAAAGCGTCCGCCGTTACGCTGGTCACATCGGCGAGCACTTCGGCCCATTGAAACTCCACGTCGCGCTGGTTGTGTTCGTAGATCCAGTGGCGCAGGAACATGGTGGCAGTCAGAGCATCGCGATTGCCCGGATCAATCTCGTCCCCGGCCAGTTGCTCGCGTACAAACCGGTCGTAGGGTTTGTCGGCATTGAAGGAGTTGATGATGTAATCGCGATAGCGCCACGCCTCGGGCCGAAAATGATCTGCGCGGTAGCCATCGGAATCCGCATAGCGCACAAGATCGAGCCAGAACGCCGCCTGCCGTTCACCATAGCGCGGACTGGCCAACAGGCGGTCGACGAGTTTGCCGTAGGCCTCCGGCGAGGGATCTTTCAGGAACGCTGCCACCTGCTCCGGCGTGGGCGGCAGGCCGGTGAGATCCAGCGTCACGCGCCGGATCAAGGCGCGCCGGGCAGCGGGCTTGGCCGGGGTCAGTTTCTGCTCGGCGATTTTGCGCGCGATAAAGTGATCGATCTCATTCGCCGCCCAACCGGCGCCGGCCTTCGGCACGGCCGGTTGGCGCACGGGTTGATAAGACCACCACGCGAGTTGATCCTGAGTGAACTGCGCCGCGGACAGCGGCAATAGTCCCACACACAACAAAATGGCGGCACGCCAAATCACGGGCCATTTGTAGCACCGCAGCGGGATGCGGGGGAGAAAATTATCGAGGCAAAGCGGCTCGCACCGTGTCCAGCAGCGAGGCCTTGCCAGCGGCGTCCTGCCCCAATTCCCAGATCATGACACCGCCGTAGCCGCCACGGATGGCATGTTGGGTTTTGCGGCGAATCGTGGTGGCGCCATTGAAATGAAATCCACCGGCAACATCGGTATTGGGCTGCGGACTGAATTGCGCCACCAACTCACCGTAGGTGCGCGCTGTGTTTTGTGCGTTTCGACCGTAAAACGGCAGACCCAGCAGCAGCTTGGCCTTGGGTGCCCCTTGCGACTCCCAATAGCGTAGATCTTTCACGGCCCCGGCAAACGGCGCGTGAGGCGTGCCTTGGTCGTACGCCATCACGTGAATGCGATCGATGAACGGAAAAGTTTCGCGTTTCAAATGGTTCCCCCAACCGGCGGCAGCCACGGTGAGCCAAAGGCGGTGCGGCGCAAAGGCGCGTTTTAACTCGATCAATAGTGTTTGGTAATTGGCAATCTCGGCGGCTGTCTTGGGGTGCTCCCAATCCATGTCCGCGCCTTGAAGATTATGTTTGCGGACAAATGCCGTGAGTTGCCGGACAAACGTCGCCCGCGCCGTGGCGTTGGCCGTCATCGGCGCGAAGCCCGCGGATAATCCCCAACCGCCCACGCAGATGTGGACCCGCACTTTTTTGGCATGCGCGCGAGTTGTCAGTTTTTGAAGTGCCTCCGGTCGGGCGTTTTTTGTGTCCAGCGAACCATCCGCCTTGGGAGCGATGGAAAAGAAAATGATGTCGGTCAATTTTTCGACCGGCAGGGTATCGATCAGTCCCGCGCGATAATGGGGCAAATAACCCGTGACCGCCGGGGCCGACTCGACCGATTGCCAGCCGGCCAGCAACACAATCCAAGCCAGCAGAAACCGTTGCATCAGTCGCCGATAATTTTGACCAACAAACGCTTGCGGCGGCGGCCGTCGAATTCGCCGTAAAAAATCTGCTCCCACGGCCCGAAATGCAGCCGCCCTTTCGTGATGGCGACGACCACTTCGCGGCCCATCACCTGGCGTTTCATGTGGGCATCGGCGTTGTCCTCGCCGGTGTCGTTATGGCGATATTGCTCGATCGGCTCATGCGGCGCGAGCCCTTCGAGCCAGCGTTCGTAATCCGCATGCAGCCCGGATTCATCGTCATTGATAAACACACTCGCCGTGATGTGCATGGCGTTCACGAGGCACAACCCCTCCTGCACCCCGCTCTGCTGCACCAGCTCGGTCACCTGAGGTGTGATATTGATAAACGCCCGGCGTGTCGGGACATCAAACCACAGTTCCTCGGTGAGGTGCTTCATCAAACAGCAGCAGCGATGGCGTCGCCCATCTCGGTGGTGCCCACCTGACGAGCGTTGGGATCTTCGGCACTATAAATATCCCCGGTGCGCAAGCCGTTGGCGATCACGGTACCGACGGCTGCGTCAATGGCTGCCGCCGCGTCGTTCTCGGCAAAGCTATGGCGCAGCATCATGGCGGCCGACCGAATCTGCGCGATGGGGTTGGCCAGATCCTTGCCGGCAATATCCGGTGCCGTGCCCCCGGCCGGTTCGTAAAAGCCAAACGTGTGCTCGCCGCTGGTGGTGCCGAGGCTGGCGCTGGGCAGCATGCCAAGCGAGCCGGCCAAGGCGGCGGCTTCGTCACTGAGAATATCGCCAAACAAATTCTCGCACAGCACCACGTCAAACTGCGTGGGCCGCAGTAGAAACTGCATCGCGGCGTTGTCCACAAACATGTGCTCGAGGGTCACGTCCGGATACTCGGCGGCCACGCGCGTGACCACCTCGCGCCAAAGCACGCCGTTCTCCAGCACGTTCGCCTTGTCGATGCTCATCACGTGTTGGCGGCGAAGCTGCGCGCTTTGAAAGCCGACGTGCGCGATGCGCTCGATCTCGCTCGTGCTGTAAACCATCGTGTCCACCGCGCGCTGTTGGCCATCCTCCAACGTCTCGGTGTTTTTCGGCTGACCAAAATACATACCACCGGTCAGCTCGCGCACGACCAGTAAATCGATTCCATCTCCTTGCCGTTCGGCCTTTAACGGACACGCGTGCGCCAGCTCAGCCGGCAGCTTCACCGGGCGCAGGTTGGCAAACAGGCCAAACTCCTTGCGCAGAGCCAGCAAGGCCGCGCGCTCGGGGCGTTCTTCCTTCGGGATGGTCGGGTCACGATCCGGCAGGCCGACGGAGCCGAACAAGATGGAATCACTCTCGCGACACAGCGCGAGGGTGTCGTCGGGCAGCGCTTTGCCGGCGGCGTCAATGCCTGCCCAGCCGACCGGCGCCTCGGTGACATCCAGTTGAAATCCAAACTTTCCCTCGGCCGCGCGCAGCACCTTCAGCGCCTCGCGCACCACCTCCGGCCCAATGCCATCACCCGCCATTGCGGCGATTTTATAAATGCGTTCACTCATTTGAAATGCGAGCGCGCAGCTTAGGGGCCGTCCAGCGTGGGGTGAAGAAAAATGTGATCAACCGACGGCAAAAACATTTCGCAAAAACGCGTTGACCCGCCCCGCCTTGCGGGCCTACGTTCTCCCCGAACCCCTAACATTTAGGAAAACAGACTTATGAGTAAAATTGTTCCTCTTATTAGTTCCGGCACCAAAGGCCCGTTGGGCGTGCTTCATCTGCCGCGGTTGTGGCAAAAAGTAAGCCTCGAAGCGGCCGGTAAAATCGCGGACGGTTACCCCGGCATCGGTGGTGGCTACGACAGTATGGTGATCGCCGGCCTCGGCCTCGATGCCGAAGCGGTGCGCAGCTACATCACCAACGAGAAGCCGACGTACACGCAATTCGAAGCGTGGATATCGGCGCAGGACGGCGCGACGCTGGGCGGCGACGCCATCGGCGCGTTGAACGATTCCATCGCTGGCTATAACCACGATGCCGATACGAAGGCGGGCATCCTCGGTGCTTGCGGCCTTGACGCTGGCCCGGATGATGCGATCAACCTGAACAACCTCGACGACTGGCAGGAATTCCACGCCGCCGAGATTGCTGGTTAAATCGGAAAAACAGAATCACGACGGCGTCCGCAAGGGCGCCGTTTTTTTTGTGACACGGATATCACAGCTGTGAAATCCGTGTCTGAAAACTAAAGCACCTTCTTCAACGCCTTCCCCAGCCGAGCGATGCCTTCTTGGATGTTGGGGATGCTGCCGCTGCCGAAGCTGAGGCGCATTTCGCGGTTGGGTTTGCGGCGGGTGGGGTCGTCGGCGTAGCAGAGGTTGCCGGGGACGTAGATCATCTTTTGCTTGAGGGCGGCGGCGAAGAGTTTGCTTTTGAGATCGGTCTTCACGCGGGCGGGCATTCGAGCCCAGACGTAGAGGCCGCCGTTGGGCTCGGTCCATTCCACGCCTTCCGGCAAATGCTCGTGGCAGGCGCGGACCATTGCGGCGGCTTTTTTCGCATAACGTTTGCGCAGGGATTGCACGTGGGTTTCGTACGCGCCGGTGCTGAGCGCGCGCGAGATGAGTTGCTGCAAAAAGTTCGTGGTCCCGAAATCGTGATTGCCCTTCACGCGCAATGCCGCCGTGAGCAACGGCGCGGGAAGGAAGCCAAAGCCAACGCGCACGCCGGTGGCGTAGGGTTTGCTGTAGGTGCTGGTGTAAATGACACGGTCGCCGGTGCGATCCATTGTAAGCGCGCCGGGGGTGTCCTCACCGGCAAAACGCAGCTCTCGGTAGGCGGCGTCTTCCAGCAAATAAATCGGATGACCGGCAAATTTTTCGTAGCGGCGCAGCAGCTTGAGTGCGGCGGCTTTTTTGGCAGCGGCAGTGGTGGTGCCGGTGGGGTTGCAGTGATAGCTGACCAAATAGAGTGCCTTGAGGCGGGGTAGTTCGCCGGATTTTTTCAGCGCCTCCAGCGTGGCCTCGAGGTGGGCGAGGTTGATACCGTCCGCCTCCATCCGAATGCCGCGCCCGCGAATGCCGTGGCTTTGCATAATGCCTAGGTACACAAAATACGAAGGGTCTTCCACGAGCACAATGTCGCCTTCGTCAAAAAGAATTTCCGTGAGGATATACAGGAACTGCTGCGAGCCGTGGGTAATCATCATCCGACTCGGCGAGTATGCCTTGGCCTTGGGCGATTGGCCGTCCAACTGCGCGAGCCGCCGCGCCGTGAGGGTGCGCAGCGTTTCATCGCCGGCGGTGGTGCCGTACTGCAACGGCGGCTGGCCGGTTTTCCCTGAGCGCAGCATCTCCGCCATAATGTTGCGCGTGATCTCGACCGGCAGCGATGGATTATCCGTAAACCCCGCCGCCAACGAAATCAACCCCGGCCTCACCAGCGCCTCCCGCATCAGCCAAGTAATTGCCGGCTCCGCAGTGCGTCGCCCCAATTGTGATAACGCGCTCCCTTTCATTCGCGCAGAGAGAATGGGGGAAAGCGGATTTTTGAGCGAGGGAAAACCAAGACTTACTCGACGCCTTCGCTGTGGCGGCGTAGATTCGGGCGTGTCTGTTTTGCCATTGACGATTGCTGGCCGTGAGTTTTCCTCGCGCCTGATTTTGGGGACGGGGAAATTTGCGTCGCCGGAATTGATGCGGGCGGCGTTGGAGGCGAGCGGGGCGGAGATGGTGACCGTCGCGCTGCGGCGGGCAGACTTGAGCGGCGAGAATGATCCCTTCGCCAATATTCTGGAATTCATCGATCCCGAAAAATTTCTGCTGTTGCCCAATACTAGCGGCGCGATGAATGCCGAGGAGGCAGTGCGGCTGGCGCGCCTGGCGGCGGCGGCGGGTTTGCCCAAATGGGTGAAGCTGGAAATTCATCCGGACCCGCGCTACCTGCTGCCCGATCCCGTGGAAACGCTGGCGGCGGCGGAGCAGTTGGTGCGCGAAGGCTTCACGGTGTTGCCGTACATCAATGCCGACCCCGTCATCGCTAAGCGTTTGCAGGAAGTGGGCTGCTCGACGGTGATGCCGCTTGGTGCGCCCATCGGCAGCAATGGCGGCGTGCAAACGCGCGACCAAATCCGCATCATCATCGACCAAGCCACTGTGCCGGTTGTGGTCGATGCCGGCCTCGGCGCGCCCAGTCACGCGGCGGAAGCAATGGAACTGGGCGCGGACGCGGTGCTGGTGAACACCGCCATTGCCGTGAACGACGATCCTTGTCGAATGGCCAGCGCCTTTGCCAAAGCCACCGAAGCAGGCCGAATGGCCTACGAAATCGGCCTCGGTGAGACGAGCGAATCGGCCAATGCCACCAGTCCGTTGACCGGATTTTTGGAGCCAGAGAAATCTTGAAAATAATAAAAACCCAAACAGGGCACAGAGCGGGGTTGACCTTCGGCGGTGTTTTGACGATTTATCGGCAGGTCAGTTCGTGATTTTTTAAGTGCAATGAGTGTAACCGTAAAACGCGTGAAGGGCTTGCTGCGGGCGGCGACGAAGAGTCGGGTGCTGGTGGTGGGCGATGTGATGCTGGATCAGTTTCTCTGGGGGCGCGTGAAGCGTATCTCGCCGGAGGCGCCGGTGCCGGTGGTGGAGTTCCAAAGCGAATCGTATATGCCCGGCGGCGCGGCCAATGTGGCGCGCAACCTCACGGCGCTCGGCGCGGATGTGGGTTTGTTTGGCCTGGTGGGCAAAGATGACGGCGCGAAAATGCTCAAGCAATTGTTGAAGGAAGACAATGTGGACAGCAGCGGCTTGATTGCCTCCGCCTCGCGGATGACGACGCGCAAGACGCGCGTGATTGCGCATCAACAACAAATGCTGCGTGTGGATCGCGAAACGAATGATGCCGCCGAACCGCGTGTAACCAAGCGCTTGCTCGGCGCGATTGAAGCCGAGCTGGACACCACACACGCGGTGATCATTTGCGACTACAGCAAAGGCGCGGTGACGCAGGAACTGCTCGATGGCCTGCGCGAACGGTGCAAGCCACGCGGCATTTGGCTAAGCTTCGATCCCAAGCCCGCGCATCAGCTTAATCTTGCCGCGATGTCGCTCATCACGCCCAATCGTGGCGAGCTTTTCGCGCTGGCCGGTTTGCCCGATGAAGCCACCGAGGCCAGCCTCAATGCCGCGGTCGCCGCCGTGCAGGATGAATTTGAGCCCGCCATTATGCTCGTCACCCTCAGCGAACACGGGATGTTGCTTTGCCCGCGCGGCGAAAAGCCCACGCTCATCCCCACCGTGGCACAAGAAATTTACGATGTCTCCGGCGCAGGCGACACGGTCATCGCCAGCTTCACCCTCGCCATTGCCGCGGGCGCATCGCCCGCCGAGGCGGCAGTGTTCTCCAATCACGCTGCCGGCGTGGTAGTCGGCAAAATGGGCACGGCAGTGGTCACGCCAAGGGAATTGAGTGGGAGTTTTTATGTTTAACCTCCGCGCCACAAGCTCGATAGGCTAATGAAGCGCGCCGTTTTCCTCGATCGCGACGGCACGCTCAACATCGAGCGGCATTATCTCCACGACCCCAATCAACTGGAAATCATCCCCGGCACCGGCTCCGCGCTGCGGCGGTTGATGGACGCGGGTTTCGCACTTTTCATCGTCACCAACCAATCCGGCATAGGCCGCGGTTATTATCAAGAAGCGGATATGCACGCGGTGAATGAAAAAATGGCCAAGACGTTGGCTACCGATGGCGTGCGATTTGAGAAAATCTATTTTGCGCCTGAATCGCCGGAGGCCGAAAGCCTTGGCCGCAAGCCGAGCCCGAAATTTTTGCAGGACGCCGCTGCCGAATTCGACATCGACCTTGCCCAAAGCTACATGATCGGTGACAAAACCGCCGACCTCCAATGCGGCTGGAATGCCGGCGTCAAAAAGAGCATCCTCGTCCGCACCGGCTACGGCGCGGAACTGGAAATATCCGATCCCACCACCGTGGCCCCCGCCGCCATCGTGGACGACATCAGCGCGGCGGCAGATTGGATTTTGAACGACTAATGAAAACCATCGGCATCATTCCTGCGCGCTACGATTCCACGCGTTTTCCCGGCAAGCCGCTGCATTTGATTGCGGGCAAGCCGTTGATTCAGCACGTGGTGGAGCGTTGTCGTGAGGCGTCGGCGTTGGCGGATGTGATTGTGGCCACGGACGATGAGCGCATCGCGAAAGTGGCGGCCGAGTTTTGTGCGGTGGAGATGACGCGCGCCGATCATTCCACCGGCACCGATCGCATTGCGGAAGTAGCTGCGCGGTTGGATTGCGATGCGGTGGTGAATGTGCAGGGCGACGAACCGTTGATTAAGCCGGAGGTGATTGACGCGGTCGCAGGTGCGTTGAGTGATGCTGAGATGACTACTGCCGCCACGGTTGTGAACAACATTTCCGAGTTGGACGACCCAAATGCGGTGAAAGTCGTTGTCAGCGCCACCGGTCGCGCCCTATATTTTTCGCGCCGGACGATTCCGTTCCTGCGCGATTTGTCGGAGGAAAGCCCCAGCCATCAGTTGTCGGCCTTCCCGTTTTTGAAACACTTGGGCATTTACGGTTACCGATGCGAAACGTTGCAGCGACTGGTGAGTTTCACGCCCTCGGCGCTGGAGCAAGCCGAGCGGCTGGAGCAGCTTCGCGCGCTGGAAAACGACATTGCCATCGCCGTGTGCAAGGTGGATTATGACGCCATCGGTGTGGACGTGCCGGCGGATGTACAGCGGGTTGAGGCAATGTTGGCAGAACAGAACGAATGAAATTTATTTTTTTGACAGGTGGCGTGGTGAGTTCATTGGGCAAAGGGCTCACGGCCGCCTCCCTTGGCACGCTGCTTGAGAGCCGCGGCCTCAAGGTGGCGCTGCAGAAGTTTGATCCTTACCTCAACGTCGACCCCGGCACGATGAGCCCGTTCCAGCACGGCGAGGTTTACGTGCTCGATGACGGCGCGGAGACGGATCTCGATCTTGGCCATTACGAGCGGTTCACCAATTCGGAACTCACACAATTTAACAACCTCACCAGTGGGCGCGTGTACCAAACGGTTTTGGAAAAGGAACGGCGCGGCGATTATCTCGGCAAAACCGTTCAGGTGATTCCACACGTGACCGATGAAATCAAAAAACGCGTGCACGCCGTGGCCGATCAGAGCGGCGCGGATGTGATCATCACTGAGATCGGCGGCACCACCGGCGATATCGAAGGCCTGCCATTCCTCGAAGCCATTCGCGAATTTGCGCTGGAGAATGGTCGCGGCAACACGATTTTTGTGCACGTTACGTACGTGCCCTTCATCAAAGCCGCCGGAGAATTGAAGACCAAACCCACGCAGCAATCGGTCGCCAAGCTGCGTGAGATTGGTATTGCGCCGGACATCCTCGTGTGTCGTACCGAGAAGCCACTCAACGACGAACTGCGCCAAAAAATTTCGCTCTTCTGCAACGTGCCCGTCGAGGCGGTGATTGAAGAAATCGATGTGGACCATTCCATTTATGAAGTGCCGCTAATGCTCCAGCGCGAAAAGATGGACGAACTTGTGTGCGAGTATTTAGGCATTGAAACTCCACCTGCGGATATGAGCCGTTGGGAGGCGGTCATCGATCGCATCATTAAGCCGAAACACAAAGTCAAGATTGGCGTCATTGGCAAATACATCGATTTGCAGGACGCCTATAAAAGCGTTTACGAAGCCGTCACCCACGCCGGCGGTGCCAACGATTGCGCGGTGGAAATCGTGCGCGTCGATTCCGAGGACATTGAAAAAAACGGCGGGTTGTCGCACCTCGAAGGGCTCTCCGGCGTGCTCGTCCCCGGTGGCTTTGGTGAACGCGGCGTGGAAGGTAAAGTGCTCGCTGCCAAATATGCCCGCGAACATAACGTCCCTTACCTGGGTCTCTGCCTCGGAATGCAAACCGCTTGCATTGAATTTGCCCGTAACGCGTTGGGATTGGAAGACGCGCACTCTGCGGAGTTCGATCCCGAAACGCCGCACCCCATCATCGCCCTGCTTGATGAGCAACAAAACGTCACTGCCATGGGCGGCACCATGCGCCTCGGCGCGCAGGCCTGCAAACTCACGCCCGAAAGCAAAGCCGCCGAACTTTACGGCACCGAAGACATCAGCGAACGCCACCGCCACCGCTACGAATTCAATAACGCTTATCGCGAACAATTTGAGGCCAAAGATTTCGCCTTCAGTGGCACCTCGCCCGACGGCAATCTCGTTGAACTCGTTGAGCTAAAGAACCACCCCTATTTCATCGCCACGCAGGCCCACCCCGAGTTCCGCAGCAAACCCGTCCAAGCCCACCCCCTCTTCGCCGGCTTCATCAAAGCCGCCCACGAACACGCCAACGGGCAGTAACGGCATCCCGAATTGGAGGTTAACGATGCGGACTCGCAAGCTCGTCCCTCCGGAAAACAACACCTCAATGGAGGGGCGAGCCTGCGAGTCCGCCCATCTGCTATGACCTATCAAGAAGCCATTGATTGGCTGTACGAGCTACGGTTGCTCGGCTCCAAGCTCGGCTTGGAAAACCCACGCCAACTCGCCGCACACGCAGGCAATCCGCACGAGCAGTTGCGCATCATCCACGTTGCCGGCACCAACGGCAAAGGCTCCGTGTGCGCGATGCTCGAAAGCATTTATCACACCGCCGGATACAAAACCGGCCTGTTCACTTCGCCGCATCTCGTCAGCTTTCGCGAACGCATTCAGGTAAACCGCGAACCTATCGCCGAAGCAGAAGTCGTGCGCCTCACCGAATGCATTCAGGCATTGCTCCGCCACTTCCCCGCCGGCCAACCGCCCACTTTTTTTGAAGTCATCACCGTAATGGCCCTCGAACATTTCGCGCGCGAGCAGTGCGACGTCGTCCTGCTCGAAACCGGCCTCGGCGGAAGGCTCGACGCCACCAACATCGTCACCCCCATCGCCACCGTCATCACCCCCATCGCGCTGGATCACCAACAATACCTTGGCGAAACTCTCGCCCAAATTGCCGCCGAAAAAGCCGGCATTCTCAAAAAAGGAATCCCCGCCCTCAGCGCGCCCCAACCACCCGAAGCGCGCGACGTGCTCAAGCAAACAGGCCCCATCACATTTGTGGACACCGAACACCCCACCGCCCTCGCCGGACAACATCAACGCCAAAACGCCGCCCTCGCCGCCGCCACCATCGAGGCAGTTCAAAATACGTTGACGGTAAAAACTGATTCCATCAAAACCGCCCTCGGCAACGTCCATTGGCCTGCTCGCGGGCAAGTGTTTGAACGCGCCGGATGCAAGCTGTTGCTTGATGCCGTCCACAACCCCGCCGGCGCCGAGGCATTGCGCGGCGTCTTGGCCGAGCTGCATTCGGGGCAGCGGCCCACGCTGATGCTCGGCGTGTTGGCCGATAAAAATTGGGAACGGATGGTCGGCATTCTTGCGCCGCTCGCGGGGCGCATTGTTTGTGTTCCCGTCAGCAGTGAACGGACTTTGCCGCCGGATGAATTGGCTGAAGCGTGTCGCCAACAAAACGATTGCGAGGTCATCATCGCCGAATCATTGGAAAATGGATTAAGCGCTGTGGGGAAAGACGACTTCGTCGTCATCACCGGCTCCATTTATTTGCTGGGCGAGGCAATGAATTTGCTGGGCCTCGCGGTGGCGGGGGAGGAGAAAGATTTAAACGAATGGAAAATGTTGCAGCCATAACATTTGATATCGGCGGCACGCTCATCGAACCGTGGCCTTCGGTGGGGCACGCCTACGCTGAAGTGGCCGTGCGTTACGGTGTGGATGCCGCGCCGGAAGAAATTACCCAACGCTTCGTCGAGGCGTGGCGCCATCGCGGGGATTTTGAATACACGAAAATCGGTTGGGCCGCGTTGGTGGATGAAACGTTTGCCGGCCTCACGACCACGTTGCCGAGCCAAAGTTTTTTTGATGAGTTGTATCACGACTTCGGCACGCCCAAGCCGTGGCGTATTTTCGATGACGTACTACCGACGATTGCCGCATTGCACGAACACGGCACGCGGCTGGCGGTGATTTCAAATTGGGACGATCGCTTGAGTCCATTGCTGGAATCACTGGAGCTTGCGAACGAGTTTGAAGCCATTCTAGTTTCCGCCGAGGTGGGGCACCCGAAGCCCGCGCTGGAAATTTTCCAAGCCGCCGCCGAGGCATTGCAGCTTCCGCCGGCGGAAATTCTCCACGTTGGCGACAGTGAAATCGAAGATCACCACGGCGCGCAAGCCGCCGGATTCCAGTCCCGCTGGCTCTGCCGAGGCAGCGCCGAACCCATCGGAAATAGCATCACTTCACTGGCCGACCTGCTACAATAAGCGCCAAAAAGGCGCAGTCACAATTGTGCCAAAATATCCCTAATTCACACGTTATTAACATGGCTGGAAACGTGATAATTGTGTTTTTAAAGGGTTATTTTGAGTTTTTCAGTTTTCGGGCGGCTGGCACGGTTCTTGTTGTTAACAGGTGAAAGAATGATTTTTAAGGGTCGCGAAAATCAATTGGCGGGATTTTCGGCTTTTTTTAACACCGCCTGAAAGGAATGAAAATGAACACATTGAGCATCTGGAATCCCATTCACGAGATGGACGAGCTGTTTCACGGTCGACTGGCATCTGCGCTGGGAGCCGGCGGGGCGCAATCGTGGTCGCCGGTAGTGGACGTTGAGGAATCTGCCGGATCGTACACGATCCGCGCTGAGCTGCCGGGTTTGAGCAAAGAGAAGGTGAACGTCACAGTGGAGAACGGTGTGCTGACCCTATCGGGTGCGCGCGATTTGGAACGCAAAGTGGAAACCAAAACGTTTCATCGGGTGGAGCGTTCGCACGGCTCCTTCAGCCGTAGCTTTGCGCTGCCGGAAGATGTGGACGCCGAAAACGTGGCGGCCAGTTTCAAGGATGGCCTGCTGGAAATCAAAATCGCCAAGCGCGAAGAGGCGTTGGCGAAGTCGATCGAAGTGCGCGTGGAATAGTGCGTAGCGCATCATTCATCAACCGCCGAAGAGCATTGGCCCTTCGGCGGTTTTTGTTTTCTGCAATTCCATTGACGGCGGGGGGTGGGTGTACGATACCTTTGCGCAGCGGATGGATTACATCACGGGCATTTTCAAAACGTCGCTGGGGCGTAAGTATCTTATGGCCATCACGGGCGCGGGCCTGTTTGGGTTTATCATCGCGCATTTGCTGGGCAATCTGCTGATGTTCGCGGGACCGGCGGCGATCAATGAGTACGCTGCGAAGCTGCACGCGCTGGGGCCGTTGCTGTGGGTGGCGCGGATTGGGTTGCTTGGAATGGTGGGGCTGCATATTTGGTCGGCCATTCAATTGACTTCGGAAAATCGCGAGGCGCGCGGGGTGCAGTACGAAAGCGAAGTGGAGCCGGTGGACGCGCATCGGCGTGATGATATCGTGGCCAAGTTTGCCGCGCGCACGATGATTTTTAGCGGGCTGATTATTGCGGCATTCGCGTTTTATCATCTGGCGCATTACACGTGGAAGGTGCCGCAGATCAACGGTGCGGGCGCGGATTTCGAGACGTTTTATGTGGCGGACGATTTGGAGACTCAAACTGAAGGGCAAGAGGGCAAGGATCCGGTGGACGTTTATCGGATGGTGGTCACCGGTTTCAAAGTGCCGTGGGTGACAGGTTTTTATGTGGTGGCGATTGGGTTGCTGTGTCTGCATCTCAGCCACGGGCTCAGTGCGATGTTTCAGTCTCTGGGATTGAAGAACAAAAATTACGGCAAGTGGATCGACTGCGGCGCGAAGGCGGCGTCGGCTTTGATTTTTCTTGGATACATTTCCATCCCTGTGAGCGTGCTCGCGGGCTTTATTAAATAGGATGAATCTCGACGCCAACATTCCGTCAGGACCGATGGCCCAGAAATGGGATAAGCATCAGTTTGACTTGAAGCTGGTGAACCCCGCGAACAAGCGGAAGTACGAGGTCATCGTTGTGGGTAGCGGACTGGCGGGCGCATCAGCTGCGGCCACCTTGGCGGAGCTGGGCTATAACGTGAAGTGTTTTTGTTTTCAGGATAGCCCGCGTCGCGCGCATTCCATCGCCGCGCAGGGCGGCATCAATGCGGCCAAGAATTATCAGAACGATGGCGACAGCGTACACCGCTTGTTTTACGACACGGTGAAGGGCGGCGATTATCGCTCGCGCGAGGCCAACGTCCATCGCCTCGCGCAGGTGAGCGTGAATATTATCGATCAATGCGCGGCGCAAGGCGTGCCCTTCGCGCGCGAGTACGGTGGGTTGTTGGCCAATCGTTCCTTCGGTGGCGCGCAGGTGAGCCGCACTTTTTATGCCCGCGGGCAAACGGGGCAGCAGTTGCTGCTCGGCGCGTACTCCTCGTTGAGCCGGCAAATCGGCCTCGGCAAAGTGCAGATGTTTCCGCGCACGGAGATGCTTGATGTGGTGTTGGTGGATGGGCACGCGAAGGGCATTGTGGTGCGCGATTTGGTGACCGGAGAAATCAGCCGTCACTCCGCGCACGCGGTGGTGCTGGCCACCGGCGGTTATGGCAACGCGTTTTTTCTTTCCACCAATGCGATGGGCTGCAATGTCACGGCGGCGTTCCGCGCGTACAAACACGGCGCGGCGTTTGCCAATCCCTGTTACACGCAGATTCATCCCACTTGCATTCCGGTAAGCGGCGAGCATCAGAGCAAACTGACGCTAATGAGCGAATCGCTCCGGAACGATGGCCGCGTGTGGGTGCCGAAAAGTCAGGCGGTTGCGGATCAAATTCGCAACGGTGAATTGAAGGCGCGCGATGTGGCGGATGTCGATCGCGATTATTATCTCGAACGTAAGTATCCCAGTTTCGGCAATCTTGTGCCGCGCGATGTGGCCTCACGCAATGCGAAGGAAGCCTGCGATGACGGCCGCGGAGTGGTGAGTTCGGGACTGGGCGTGTATTTGGATTTTGAGGATGCTATCGGCCGCTTGGGCGAGCCTGCTGTGCGTGAGCGGTACGGAAATCTTTTCGATATGTACGAGAAGATTACCGGCAGCAACGCGTACCAAAATCCGATGACCATTTATCCCGCTGTGCATTACACGATGGGTGGGCTTTGGGTGGATTATAATTTAATGAGCAACGTCCCCGGCTTGTACGTGGTGGGTGAGGCGAATTTCTCCGATCACGGCGCCAATCGCCTGGGCGCCAGCGCGTTGATGCAGGGCTTGGCGGACGGTTATTTTGTGCTGCCGTACACCATCGGCCAATATCTCGCCGAAGTGGGCCCGGACGATCGGCCGAACACGGAGAGCAGTGAGTTTGCCGGTGCGGAAGAAAAAGTGCGTGGGCAAATTAATCAAATGTTGTCCATTAAAGGCAAACGCACGCCGACCTCATTTCATCGCGAGCTCGGCCAAATTATGTGGGACAAGTGCGGGATGGCGCGCAACAAAGCGGGGCTGGAAGAGGCCATCAAAAAAATCCCCGAACTGCGTGCGGAATTTTGGGAAAATCTCAATGTGCCCGGCGAACATGGTTCGCTCAATCAAAGCCTTGAGCACGCCGGGCGTGTGGCGGATTTTCTGGAGTTTGGCGAATTGATGTGTCGCGACGCGCTGCAACGCGAGGAATCCTGCGGCGGCCATTTCCGCGAAGAACACCAAACTCCAGAAGGCGAAGCCAAGCGCGACGATGAAAATTTCTCCTTCGTTGGCGCGTGGGAATACAAGGGAGCCGATCAAGCGCCTGAGCTTCACAAGGAGAATCTTGAATACGAAGAAGTGAAGATGACGCAACGGAGTTACAAGTGATGAATCTCACCTTAAAAGTTTGGCGCCAAGACAACGCGGACGATCACGGCCGGTTCGAAGAATACGAAGCGCGCGACATCAGTCCCGATATGTCGTTTTTGGAAATGCTCGATGTGGTCAACGAAGGGCTCATTGGAACCGGCAAAGAACCGATCGCCTTTGATTCTGATTGCCGCGAAGGCATTTGCGGCACGTGCTCGATGGTCATCAATGGCACGGCGCACGGCGGGCAGAAAGGCACCACGGCGTGTCAGTTGCACATGCGGCATTTTAGCGATGGCATGACGATCACCATTGAGCCTTGGCGCGCCACGGCGTTTCCGGTGCATCGTGATTTGGTGGTGGACCGCACGGCGTTCGATCGCATTCAGCAAAAGGGCGGCTTCATCAGTGTGCGCACCGGCAGCGTGCCCGATGCCAATGCCATTCCCGTGCCCAAGGACGAATCCGACCTCGCGATGGATGCTGCACAATGCATCGGCTGCGGCGCGTGCGTGGCGGCCTGCAAAAACGCCAGCGCGATGCTCTTTGTCGCCGCGAAGATTTCCCACCTCAGCCTTGTGCCGCAAGGCCAACCTGAGCGCGAACGCCGCGCACTGGCAATGGTGAAGCAAATGGACGACGAAGGCTTTGGCAATTGCACCGTCACCGGCTCGTGCGAAGCGGTGTGTCCCAAGGAGATTTCCCTCGATTTCATCGCCCGCATGAACCGCGAATACGGCCGCGCCTTGATCAAAAAAGGCACGATTTAAACCGCGCTTTCCCTTGCCAATTCCGCCGAGTGGCGTAGCCTTTTGTTTTCCGCAACTGGCTTATGAAAAAACATTTATCCCGTCGTCAATTCGTTGGCACCACTGCAGCCTCGGCGGCTGCGGCAGTCGCCTTTCCCTCCATCCTTCGCGCGCAGGATTCGCAAAAGAAAATTACTATGGGCGTCATTGGGCTCAGTCGCGGGATGGGGCATGTGTTGAAATATATTGAGGCATCGAACTGCGAGGTGGGGTATTTGTGCGATGTGGATTCGCGGCGCATCGCCAGTGGGATGAATCGGGCGAAGGGGCCGTTGGCGAAAGTGCCGCAAACGAAAGCGCCGCAGGGCATCGATGATTTCCGCCGTATTCTGGATGACAAATCGATTGATGCCGTGTCCATTGCCGCGCCGAATTTTTGGCATACCCCAATGGCGATTCTCGCGATGGAAGCAGGCAAACACGTGTACGTGGAAAAACCCGGCAGCCAGAACAGTCGCGAGGCGGAGTTGATTGTGGCCGCATCGCGCAAATACAAAAAGAAAGTGCAGATGGGCAACCAACGCCGCAGCCAGCCGGGCATCATCGAGGGAATTGAGCGCGTAAAGGCCGGTGAGATTGGCAAGCCGCTGTACGCGCGCTGCTATTATAACGGCTCACGCGGCAGCATCGGCAAAGGGAAGTTGGTGGACGTGCCGGCGTGGCTCGGCAAAAAAGGCTGGGAACGCTGGCAGGGCCCGTGCCCCGAACGGCCGTACAAGGATAACCTCGTGCATTATAATTGGCATTGGCACTGGTACTACGGCGGCGGCGAAATGCAAAACAACGGCCCGCACTTTTTGGACGTGGCGCGTTGGGGGTTGGAGGTGGATTACCCGAAGCGTGTCACCATGAGTGGGGGGCGGTATCATTTTGATGACGACCAGGAAACGCCCGACACCGCGTACGCCGTTTACGATTTCGGCGATGTGGGCATCAGTTGGGATCAAAGCAGCTGCCACCGTCGCAAGCCCGAGCCGCATTCGTTCGTGACATTTTATGGCGACACCGGCCAACTGGAAATCCACGGCGCCGGCTACAAACAATTCGACAAAGCCGGCAAAGAAGTAAAGGCCAACCCCGGCAAATGGGATGACGGCTTTCACTTCGGCAATTTTCTTAACGGCATCCGCACCGACGAACCTTTGAACTCAGAAATCGCCGACGCCCAAATCAGCACCCGCCTAACCCACCTCGGCAACATCGCTCAGCGTGCCGGTGGGGCGATTGATGTTGATCCCAAATCCGGCAAGATTGTTGGCAACGAAGCGGCAGTGGAACAATATTGGTCGCGCGAATATCGCAAGGGCTGGGAGCCGAAAGTGTAAGCCGCCGGATGGACCTGTTCAAGCCGTACCGGCAAATCGAAGCCTCCGATGAATTCGTGGTCTACGAATTCCGTACGGGCTTCGTGTATCTGTTGTACGCGATTCTCCTGATTATCGGCGCGGGCTACCTTTTCCACCTAAACGTGGTGAGCTACGCGGGCGTGGGCTTGATGTTATTGTACCTGTGTTTGGTTTCAACACAGTACCGGAGTCTTTCGAAAAGAATCAGCCAAGCGGCGGCTGAAGCTACAGTGGAATTTTCCGGCAGCAAATGGTCATTCGCCAACCCGCTCAAAGTGAAGATTCCAAGTAAGTTTGAGAAGGGTTCTTAAGGTACTAATTTCACGGATGCACACAGATTCATTGATTTGTGAAGATCGGCGAAATCCGTGTCGAGTCAACTCACAGCATCCGCGCACCTCGTGCAGCATTCAGGGTGGGTATTGTGTTGGCCGACGGTTTCTTCCCAGCGCCAGCAGCGGGTGCATTTTGTGCCTTTGGCTTTGGTGACAATGTAAGTGGCGGTTTCGGCGGATTTATCTTCGATGAGTTCGAGTTGGGAAATGTTGATGAGTTCGCGCAGGGGCTCAGCGTGGGCTTGGGCGGTGGCGAGATCGGGGGCGGTGAGGGTGACGCGGGCTTCGAGGGCTTTTCCGATTTGTTTTTCCTGGCGGGCTTTTTCTAATTCGGCGAGGGCAGGTTCGCGGTGGGCGAAAAGGGTTTGCCACACAGTTTTTTCCTCGGCGGGCAATTCAAATTGTTCAGCGGGCCAATCGGCGAGGTGAATGGAGTCGGTGTTTTCGCCCGGGAGAAATTCCCACGCTTCTTCGGCGGTAAAAACGCAGATGGGCGCGAGCATTCGGGTGAGACCGGAGGCGAGGCGGTGCAGGGTGGTTTGCGCGGCGCGGCGGCTGGGGGCATTGGCGGCGTCGGCGTAGAGGCGGTCTTTGATGCAGTCGTGATAAATTGCGGAGAGCTCCACGGATGCAAACTGGCTGATGCGCTGGTAAACGACGTGGTACTCGAAGCGCTCGTAAGCGGCGGTGACGTCTTGTTGCATCCTGCTGAATTGATCGAGCATCCAGCGGTCGAGACCGGTGAGGTTGGCATCGGGCACGGTGTGTTGCGCGGGGTCGAAATCGTAAAGATTGCTGAGCTGATAGCGTAGGGCGTTGCGGAGGTTGCGATAGGTCTCGGCAACTTTTTTGATGCGCTCGGTGCTGACGGTGATGTCATTTCGGAAATCCTGTGAGGCGATCCACAGCCGCACAATGTCCGCGCCGTACTCGCCGATATACGCCTCGCTGGTTTGCGGTTTGGTGTTTGCACCTTGATTGCTCTTGGCAATTTTCGCGCGGTCGGCATCGACCATAAAACCGTGGGTGAGGACGGTTTTGTAGGGCGGCGCGCCGTTGCCGGCGAGGGAGAGCAGCAACGAGGACTGGAACCAACCGCGATGTTGGTCGCTGCCTTCGAGGTAAATGTCGGCAGCGCCGTCGCACGCAAGTTCGTTGCGCTGCATCAGAACGGCGCGGGAACTGGAGCCAGAATCGATCCAGACGTCGAGGGTGTCAGTGGATTTTTTGTTCGGCGCATCACCGGTCCAATCGTCGGGGCAAACGTCGGCCCAGAGTTCGTCGGTGTCACGCTCGAACCACACGTTGGAGCCGTGTTGCTCGATAAGGTCGGCGGTGTTGCGGACGATGCGGGCGTCGAGCAGCGGTTCGCCGTCGGCATTGTAAAAGGCTGGGATGGGCACGCCCCACGTGCGCTGGCGGCTGATGCACCAGTCGGGGCGCGATTCGACGGCGCCGCGAATGCGGGCCTTGCCCCAGTCGGGCACCCACTGCACCTCGTCGATGGCGGCCAGCGCGGTTTGCCGGAAGCCCTCGTGGTCGACGTTGATGAACCACTGGTCCATGCCGCGAAAGATGACGGGCGTTTTGCTGCGCCAACAGTGCGGGTAGCTGTGTGTGTAATTTTTCTGATGCACGAGCGCGGCTTGTTCGCGCAGCAATTCGAGTACCGCCTCGTTGGCTTCGCTTTTGCCGTTCTTTTCGAGAATGGCTTTGCCGAGCAAGTCGGCGGGCATTTGGTCGGCCACGGGCAAGTCGTCGGTGTGGGCGAATTTTCCGTCGTCGTCGACGGGGCAATAAATGGGGAGGCCGTTCGCGCAGCCGAGGTGATAATCGTCCATGCCGTGTCCGGGGGCGACGTGGACGAAACCGGTGCCGGTGGTGTTCTCGACAAAGTTGTCACCGGCAAAAAGCTTGGCGGATTTGTCGATGAATGGATGGCGATATTCCAGCGCGCCGACGGCATCGCCATTGAGCGATTCGATTTCCTCAAAACTATCCCAGCCGCACGTTTTGGCAACAGTCGGCAGCAGCGTGCTCTCGACAATGTACTGCTCGCCATTGACGCGCACTTTTTTATACGTGAACCGCGAGTTATATGCTACGGCGAGATTGGCGGGCAGCGTCCACGGGGTGGTGGTCCAAATAATGAGGTGTGTGTCGTCCGCGCCACTGACCGGAAATTTCACAAACACACTTTGGCTGACGTGGTCGGCGTATTCCACCTCCGCCTCGGCGAGGGCGGTGCGACAGGGGATGCTCCAGTAGACTGGTTTTTTGCCGCGATAGACGAAGCCCTTTTCAGCGAGGTCGGCAAAAAGGCGCAGCTCTTCGGCTTCGTATTTTTTGTCGAGCGTGAGGTAGGGGTTCTCCCAATCGCCAAACACTCCGAGGCGCTTGAATTGTTCGCGTTGGATGTCGATGTACTTCTGGGCGTACGCCTCGCAGGCGGTGCGGATTTCGGCGGCGGTGGCGTCTTGGCGGTTTTCCTTGCGGAGATCCTGCATCACCTTGAATTCGATGGGCAATCCGTGGCAATCCCAGCCGGGCACGTACGGCACATTTTTGCCACGCATGGTTTGGAATTTTAGGATGAAATCCTTGAGCGTTTTGTTGAGGGCGGTGCCGATGTGCACGTCGCCATTGGCGAAGGGCGGGCCGTCGTGGAGGATGAATGATTCGGTGGCTTGGGCGTGGCGGGCGCGGATGCGGTCGTGGATGTTCTCCGCGTCCCATTGCTCGAGGCGTTCGGGCTCGCGTTGCACGAGGCCGGCTTTCATTGGAAAACCAGTCTTCGGCAAATTGAGTGTGTCTTTATAATTCATACCCAGCAAAGGGCGGGACGCTAACAATCGCACGCGGTCATGTCAAAGCATGACGCGTTCGATTTTCAACAGTTTGATTTTCCAACCCATGCCCCCCGAAAACCCAGTGAGACTGCCGTTGGCGCCGATGACGCGGTGGCAGGGGATGAGCACGGGAATCGGATTGGCTCCGCAGGCACCCCCGATGGCGCGAGCGGCCTTTGGGCGGCGCACAGCGCAGGCCAATTCGCCATAACCACGCGTGCATCCAGCGGGAATGCGCAGCAGCGCGCGCCACGTTTGTTGTTGAAAAGGGGTGCCCGACGAGAGGTCGAAGGGCGGCAGCATTTTTGGGGTTTTCCCGGCGAGCATTGTTTTAAGTGCGGCGGTGGTTTGACGCAGCCAGTTCGTGGGCGGATCGATGGAGGCGTCGATGGGATCGATGGCGGCTTTGGGAAACTGCAAACGCGCGAGCCCGCGTTTGGTGAATTGGGCGCGAAACGTTCCGAGAGGCGTTTCGATGAGGACGGCGTGCATGGCCAAAGGCTAATGCGCGGACGATGTGCCGCAAGCCAATACCATTTACAACTGCGGGATGAGTAGGCTGAGGAGGGTCCAGAGCATTCCGAGCAGGGCCAGCGCGAGGAGGATGAAGCGGTTCCGGGCCACGCGCCGTTCGCCGCGCAGGGCGGTGTAGCCATAATCGCGGCCGGCGGCGAGGTAGGTGACCAGTTTGTTGTTGCCGGTGGGGGCGGGATTGAGCCGGTGCCGTAGGCGACGCCACCAGCCGACGAGATTAAATTTTCGTACACCTTGATCGTTGTAGAGACCGGAGCATTCGGGGTCGGTGCCGAGTGGTAGGGAGTGGGTCAGTGCTTTGTCGGAGTACAGAATGGGGTCGGGCGGAAGGTGGCAGGTTTCCTCCATCACGGATTGGATTTGGCGCGGGTTGGCGAGGGTGGAGGCGTTGCTGAGTTGAGCGATCTGGGATTCGAGCGCGGCAATTTCCTGATGTAGTTCACGCGACCGCGAGGTCATCGGGTCAGTCTTGCGTTTGAACCAACCGATCATGAGGTTATCCCCGCATTAGCAGCACGGCGGTAATCGTCGCGCCGATGAGTAGCACCGGCCACGTGAGGGCGAGCCCCCACAGGCAGAGTTGGCCAAAACTGCTTGGCATCGGCAGGCCCATCTGACCCGGTTGCGCGGGCGCGGCCGAACCTTGCCCCTCGTTGTTTTGTGCGCCGCTGAGCAGCGTCCATTTCAGGCGCGCGGAGTTCAGTTCCATGCGGGCATTTTCGATGGTGGTGAGGTTGCGGGTGAGCAGTACTTTCCAATTCTCATCGTGAGTGTCCACGTCCACCAGTGCATCAACTTTGGTGAGGGCATCGCGTAGGTCATCCATGGAGCGCGCCATTTGCTCGGCGTCGCGCTGGGCGTCCAACTGCGCTTCCTCGAGTAATCCGAGGCTGCGCGTGAGTTCATGGAGCATCTCCTCGCGGCCGGTTTGGAATTCCGAAAAACGGCGGCGCGATTCCTCCACAGTGGCTTTCTCCCGCTCCAATTTGTCACGTGCGTGGTTGAGGGACGCGAGTTGGGTTTGCAGGGTTGAAACCTGATTATCCAAATCTTCGCGATCCTCTTGCACCAAAGTTGTGCCTTTGGCAGTAGCGGGAAAATCCTCCTCTAACAAATCCGGCCCATCGAAAACAGCCATAGGGAAAAGTTAGGGAAAAAAGGCGGTGATGTAAAGCTTTGGTTGCAACTGACCAATGCCCTTCCCCTTTAGTGTTCAAATTTCTTCACGCGGGTTAGCGCGTAGCTCAACGGACCGAGGCCAACGATGATTGAGAACACCAAAAACATGCCGAGATAAATCATGCGAATTTCCATTGGATGCCGTCCGAAGACCTGCCATGGCGACCCGAAGGGCGAGCCCGCGCCGAGCAGCATCACGGCGAGGCCGATGTACACGAAGCTGAGCACGAGACAAAACGTGCCGCCAAAGCCAGCGACAATTTTGCTGGGGTTATCTTCTTTGAGGTTCGGGTACATCACACCCATGCCCACGGCGAGTCCGTTGAGAGCGATGGCCATGATGGAGATGGCGGCCATGAAGAACAGCACCTGAAACGGCGGCAATTGCAGCATGCGGCACGAAAACCAAATGAGCGGCAGGCTGATGAGCAGCGAAATGGCCGAGGCAAGCAAGAATTTTACTTTCACCACGCGCGAGAGGCCCAGCGGCGAGAGGCCGACGATCCAAAGTCGTTTGCCTTCCAGCGAGAATTGCGGATAGACAAAACGGGTGGTCAACGTGGCGAGATTCAGCGCGCACGCGGCGAGGTTCATAAAGCTGACCAGCTTGAAAAAGTAATCGCCGCCAAAACGGCCGCCCGTGAAGAGCGAGGTGAATTGCTCGGTGAAGAAACGGAGATTCAAAATGTACACGCCGAGAATGCCAAAGAGAATGAGCGACTGCCCCCATTGCGCAGTGTCGCGCCAAAACATCCGGATGTCTTTGAGCAGTACGGCGAGTACGTCGGAGGGCAGGCGGGGGATTTTTTTGAAAAGGCGCTCAGCTAAGCCCGGTTCGTATTTGAACACCTTCCGTTTTTCCTGCCATTGCTTGAACCAATTTTCGAACCGCGTGGCGAGGGGCATTTGCCAAATCGTGGTGGCCGCCTGTGCCAACGCGGCGGCAAGCATCAACCATGCGCCGAAGCCGAGGAACCGCCAGCCGGGGATGCCGAAGGCGCTGCCGACGCCGGAGCCATCGAGACGGGTGAGCCAATGATCGCTGCCGGTCGCGAAGGCAACAAAGAGACCCAGCACCGTGCCAGCCGCAAGCAGGTGGACGGTGCGGTTGTTAATAATCCACGCCAGCAGGGCCATGAGCGGAATGGCGAGGAGTGCCAGTGGCGGCACGGTGGCGGATAGGGCAGGTGATGGTTTTCGGGCGGCTACGGGGGGAGTCATTCGGCCGAGTTGCCAGTGGTTCCAGTCGAATTTTGATGTGGGTGTGTTAGCTCCGTATAAATTTGTGCGCCACATTTGCAAGAGGTCGTTGCCGAACACACCGGTTTCATCATTGGGCGTACTGCCGGGCAATGTGAGATGCAGGGTATCGCCTACGCGGGAGAGGGTGCCTTCGAAATAATTTCCGTAATCGGTGATCCAAACGTTTTTTTCAGTGGGCTCGTTGTGCGCGTCCACCAGTGCGATTGATCGGCGGAAAAACAGGCGATGCGTTTGTTCAGGTAAAGGCGCTTCGGTGCCGGATTTGGCAGGAAAAGTGAGTGTGCGATTGTTGAGTTGTGGTGTGCCGATGGGATGCAGCAACGTGACTTGCGATGGAGGTAAAGGCGCCAGCAACGTGGCCTCGGGTTCGATGGCAAAGTTGGCGGCGGCCCCGCGCAGCACGGAACGGCCGCGAGCAACATCCAGCCCGGACAAGCTGGGGCGCAGATTGGATTGCAGCAGGTGGTCGAGATCAGGCCCAAGTTGCCTCATCTCGCCCGAGCCGCTGCGGAGGTAGAGGTTTCGGATTTCCGGCTGCAAATGATAAAGCGCGCCGCGCGCGAGGCGGGGTTCCAATTCCGCCACCTGATTGGTGAGCCAGCGCCCGAGCGATTGGGTGTCCACATCTTCAGATTTGCGTTGTGCGGCGTAGTGGGCCGAAAGCGGGGCGAGTTCCCCCCGCCAATGGTTTTGTAGTGGCTCGAAATCTACCACCGGCAAAAACCACGCCAATAAAACGACTTGCGCGCACAAGCGCGGCGCGTGGCGCATGGCGGTGGACCAATCGCCGGCGAGGCTGCCGCGGCTGAGCGTGGAGGATAGCGACGCATAAAAATGACGACCGGTTTTTGTGAATCCAAGGAATCCGAAAAAAAGCACGTTGGACATCAGCACCGCGGCAAAGAACCCCGCCGCCGCGCGCGCGCCTTCCACCCAATGCGTGAGCGTGCTGGAGAGCCAATAGCTGGGCAGGAACGGGAACTGCGCGATTTGGGTTTTGGCGAGCAGTCGGTCCGTGAGATCCACCACGCGCGTTTCGAGCGTCTGCTCGCTGGCGGCTTCGGGTTGGAGGTAAACTTTTACCGAATAACACATTGCCAGCAGCAACAGCACGGCGGTGGCTTGAAAGAGTGAGCGATCCAAAAAACGCGCCATCGCCACGGCGATCCAGCAGCCGAACACCGCCGGCAACATAATAAACACCGCCACGAGCGGCGGCGTGAGTACATAAAAATACCAGTCTGCATGTTGATGAATGCCGAAGGCGAGCAGCAGCGGTGCTACTAAAACGATGAATGCCCATGAGGCAACCACAGCGGTCTCGATGAGTTTCCAGCGGAAAATCGATTGGGCCGGGATGGGCAACGTGTTGAGGAAACGCGATTCCTCATTTCTGAACATATTGGTGTAGCCGACCACCACGTTGGAAAAAAGCAGGAGCATGAAGAGAAACGCAAACAGCAAAAAGATGAGTCGCTCGATGAGGAGATCGCCCAGTCCTGGGAATTTTGAAACATAACGCAGCCCGCCATAAAACATGCCGGAGGCGAGCAGTGGATAAAAAAGAAGGAACCCCACGATTAACACGGAGAGGAACCCCGAGCGTTGACTGGCTTCTTTGAAGCGGCGCGCCGCCTGCGCGAGATGCACCCGGAGCAAGAGCATCAGCGGCGAGGTAAACCGGTTTCGGACAGCGGGCAGGAATTCCATAGCGGCGGGTACTGGCTATCCCTGCTGGACTTGTCGCTGTATGCTCACATCGGATTCCTCGCTGGTGAGGGTGAGGTAGGTTTCTTCCAGCACGGCCTTGCCGCTGCCGCTCATGGCGTGCAATTCTTCCTTGGTTCCCACGGCGACGAGCTTGCCCATGTGAATGATGCCGATGCGATCAGCGACTTCTTCTGCCACGCTGATTTGGTGGGTAGAGAGAAACACCGTCATGCCTTCGGCGGCGCGTTCTTTCAAAACCTCTTTCAAAATATACTGGTGATGCGGGTCAAGCCCCACCATCGGTTCATCAAGCACAAACACTTCGGGCGCGTGCATCAGCGCCGAGACGATGGCGATGCGCTGGCGCGTGCCGTGCGAAAGGCTCTCGATGCTTTTTTGCAAATACGGCTCAAGGTTAAAACGCGGGATGAGTTCGCGCGTGCGTTCCTGAATCTGAGCTTCGTCCATATGAAAAAGCTGGCCGGTGAAACGCAGGAATTCCCACGGGGTGAGTTTGTCATATAGGAATGGAAAATCGGGGACGAACGCAAGGTGGCGGCGGACTTCGATGGGATCGGTTTGCACGTCGATGCCGCACACGCGCACGGTGCCGGTGTTGGGTTTAATGAGGCCCACGAGCATTTTAATGGTGGTGGTTTTGCCGGCGGCGTTGGGGCCGAGCACAGCGAAAAATTCGCCTTTCTTTACGGTGAGGCTCAAGTCGTCCACGGCGGTGAGTTCGCCGAATTGTTTCACCAGATTATTCAGTTCGATCATGAAGTGCGACGGCGGGCGATGCCGTAATAATGAGTGTTGCGCAGTTCGTACCCTTGCGGCAGGCGCACGAGCAGGATTTCGCCTGTGGGGTTGATGTACACGCTGGCGGGCCAGCCTTTAACGGGCTCGAAGTCCACGCGGTACACTTTGATGTTTGACCGCACGCCGGGCAGGTGGTCGAGATGCGCCTTACGCGGGAGTTCAAAATTGAAATCAAGCTGTGTGCCGAGGTTGGCCTCGTCGATTAGTTTATTGATGGCAAACATCGTGGTGATTGTGGTGAGCTTGCCCGTGCCGCGCAGCTCGAGCAGGGCCTTGGAAAATTTCCGAGGATCGCGAATGTCCTCCAACGGCATCTGAATTTGGTTGCTGTAATGATGAAGCTCAAGGCCGAGATTGAGCACCTGATTGCTCGCGGTGGCGAGTGCACCGAGGTGCAGATCCGTAATGTTATGCTCATCGAGTTTGCGGAAATTAATCCGCACCGTTTGCCACGCGGAAGCGGCATTCATTACCAGATTAACCCCAAACTTGACCTGGCCCTGATCGGTGCCGAGCAAGAACACGCCGTTGTCCACCTCCAGCTCATAGCTGTCGATCCGGGTGATTTGGCCCTCCACTCGTGAAGTGTTTTTTGTGAGCACCTTGGGTTCCCAATCGAGGCTGCCCCACAACTGGCCAGACGGAGCGTGGACGATTTGCAAAATTGAATCATCCGGCGCACGGCGCACCTTGTCCCACACCGTGGAAATTTCAACTGCCGCGCCGAGTTTTTGTCCGGCGTATTCCACACGCCACAGTTGCCAGGTCATGTACAACCAAAAACAGCCGAGCGTGACGAAAAGAAGGCGCTGCATCGTTATTGGCGCGGTGGAATTTTCAGTTCAGCGCCAATCTGCATTTTGGCCGGTTTGAGGCCGGGATTGGCCGCGAGCAGTTTGGGAACCGGGATGCCGTATTGGCGCGCGATGCTCGTGGGGTTGTCGCCGCGCTTCACTTTATGCGTGCGCATCGCCGTGGCGGGGCGCGGCGGGTTGGGCACGGGAATAACCCCCGGGCCAACCGGGCTGGGGCGCGGCAGCGCGGCCGTTGTGTTGGTGGCCGGCTGCGGATTTGGCGTGATCCCTTTGGAAAGCAACTGATGCTTCAATGCTGCGTTTTCCGCTGCCAACTGGTTGAGCTGCGCGCGCAGTGCCTGAATGGATTGATTAGGCTTCGATTGTGGGTTGCCGAGAATTTCGCCGGCCAGATCGCTTTTTAGTCCTTCAATTTGCCCGAGCACATCCGTTTTGTTTTCCGCCTCAGGCTTGAGGGTGATGAAGCGTTGCAGGTGAAAAATCGCCGTGGCGGGATCGTCTTTGCGCGAAAGAAACAGCACGCCGAGTTCGTAATGCGCCGCCGCCGAGCGGGGGTTCGCCTCCAATGCTTTATAAAAGGATTTTTCCGCGCCGGCATAATCCTGCCGTGTGATCAGCCGCCGACCCGCCAAAAAGTGTGGCTCGCGGTCTTCCGTCGTACCGCTACCTTCGTCACTGCTGTCGCAGCCAAACAGTACGCCCGCCGCCAATACCATTGCCCAAAGTTTCACGCGCCCAATCTAACCGAACTGGCCTGCGCTGGCAATGCTGGCAATGCTGGCAATGCTGGCAATGCTGGCAATTCCATTCACGCTTCGCATGCTTAATCTTCCGCCGAATCCTGAAATGGATTGGACTCTTCCGGGTCAGAGAATTTGCTTTCGTCATCGTCCTGCTCCGTTTCGGAAGTTTCGTTTTCAAATGGATTGGGCCCGGTCGTTTCAATTTTTGGCAGGAAGAAGGGTGCAAAAAACAAATACCCCCAAGCAATCAGCGCCGCCACGGGCATCAGGATCAGCAGGCCCATCCAAGGCAACAACCCCAGCGCATAGCACAAAACGCCCACTGCCAATAATAGCGCCGACGGCAATTGCGCCGCGGCTGCGAGTCGCCAGCCGCCGCCGGGAGGGCATTGGCGGTCTACGTAAAATGCAACTGTGCGTGCGATCACGCCACCGCCCAAGCCCAGCGCCAACCAGCCGATCCACGCCAGTGCGCCCGCCGTCGCGCCCATTGCCAGTAATAGAAATGGCCGGCGCGCGCCCCACCACGGGGCCAGTTCCTTGCGTTGTAATGGCAAATCGCCCGGCGCGTAGTCCAATTCAAAATAGCCGAACACTGAACCGAGCAGCCAATCCTCGTGGCGCAATTCCACTTGGATATCGGCGAGCTGGCCTTGGCGCGCGGTGCCTGCGGGATCGACGATGAGGCAGAAATAATTGTTGCGTCCCAGCTCAACGAGGTTGTCGTCGGGCCAAACGAGCGTGCCCTCGTGCCAGCCGGTTTTGGCGGGGAGTTGCTGCATTGCCGAATCCACCACGGGCGCCCAGTGCCGAGCAAGCACAAGCAGCACCGCGCCGCCCAGCGCCAGGGCCATCAGGAATTGCCAACCGAGCAGGCGTCCCCAACCGGTTTCGGCAAAGGAGGCCACACCACTGAAGGTGACGGGAAAGCCTTTTGGAAGTGTGGGGGGCGAAGGCGCTGTGGATTCCGGCGAAGTTTCCTCCGGCGGTTCGCCATTGGACGGGGCCGGTTCCATAAATTAATTCTGTTCGCCGCCGTTATCGCCGCCGCCATTTTGATTTTGCGGCATCACCACCAGCGGCAGCGGATAGCGCAGCTTCAGTACATCGTCGACGGTCACTTCCACGAAATACGTACCGGCTTCGGTGAATTCCACGCCTTGAAACATATGCACGTTCGTGCGCACCACGCCGGGATTTTCCATCGTAAACGCCAGCGTATTTTCGCGCACCACGGTGGATTGATCGGGCGCGAGCAGTTTGATCACTTCGTTGAATTCGCCCACGCCGGCGGTCCAGCGATTGAAGCACGCCAGCTTATTGGCCGCCACGGGCACCTGCGGCACCACGATTTGGTTCAGCACGCCGATCAGGAAAATGTTGCCGTTGGCTTCCTGTCGGACGTCCTCGCACATTAGCGAGCATTGGAGGTCGGGGAGTATTCTTGCGTCGGTCATTGTGTTAAATTATTGGGTTTCTAGCTCAAGCCCAACCGCGCGAGCGGCGGCGCGGGCGGTGTTGCGCATGAGCAGCGCGATGGTCATCGGCCCCACGCCGCCGGGGTTGGGCGTGATGAGTCCGGCGATCGGTTGCACAGCGGCAAAGTCCACATCACCCACCAGCCGTGTGTCGTTCTTGGCGTCGGGATCGGGGACGCGGTTCACGCCCACATCGATGACGGTGGCCCCGGGTTTCACCATATCCGCTTTCACAAATTCGGCCACGCCGATGGCGGCGATCAAAATATCCGCGCGGCGGCAATGATCGGCGAGGTTGGCCGTGCGCGAGTGGCACAGCGTGACCGTGGCGTTGGCGTGCGCCGCCTTTTGGCAAAGGATTGCGGCCATCGGTTTGCCGACGATATTGCCGCGCCCGAGAATGACGACTTCCGCACTTTGGATGGGCACGCCGCTGTGGATGAGCAGTTCGTGCACGCCGGCGGGGGTGCAGGGCACAAAGCCATCGGCGTCGCCCAGCAATAGTTTACCAACATTGACAGGATGAAATCCGTCGACATCTTTATTAGGCGAAACGGCGGCAAAGATGGTGGCCTCGTTAATGGGCGGCGGCAGCGGCGCCTGCACGAGGATGCCGTGCACGGTGGGGTTGGCGTTGAGTTCGCTGATGAGTTTGAGCAACTCCTTTTCCGTCGTGTCCTCCGGCAGCACGTGGGTGGTGGATTGAATGCCAAGGCGGGCGCAGGTTTTTTCCTTCATCCCCACATACACGCGCGAGGCAGCATCCTCGCCCACGCGCACAAAGACGAGACCCGGCGGCGTGCCCTGCTCACTCAGGGCTTCAATTTGCCGCCGGGTTTCCCCGTGTATTTGCTCGGCGATGGCGCGGCCATCAATCCTGTTGTCGATGGCTTCGGTGCCCACGTTACTTTTTAGTGTCGTCCGTCGTTTTGAGGGACTTGATGAGAAGCACCGGCGTGTGCTGATTGCGGGCGTCCATTGCTTCCTGCCCGCTGACGAGGATGCGGCGGCCGAGAAGTTTTTCCATTTGCTTCTCCAACGCCGGATGTTTGGTGATGAGGAAGTTAATCGTCTTGCCGCTCTCAAGATGCTCGAGCACGTAGCGCGAGGGCGCGCTCAGGCTGAGCGTGCGATGCACGATGCCTTCGCGGGTAACGATGCGTATAGGCGCGCCGTTTTTGTCCATCACCGGTTTGCTGGGCGGGGGCAGGTTCGGGTTGGCCTTGGCCACTTGCACCGGCTTGGCGGGCGCGGGCACAACGGGTTTCACGGGCACGATGGGTTTGAGGACCGCCGGCGTGATGGGCTTGGACGGTTTGGGGACGATAGCCACACCGCCGGGAGTGGTGCCACCGTCGGGATTGCCAAACGTTTTTGGATCAATCGTGATGGTCGTTTCGGCAGGCACTGCCGGTTTCGCGCCGGGAACTGCGGGGGCAATGGTGCCGGGCTGCACGGGTACAGCAGGCACCGCGGGTTGGGCGCTTGGTTGCAGAGGATGAATGATTCCCGGTTGCAACGGCTGAATGATTCCCGTCTGTGGTTGTGCGCCGGGCGCGGGTTGTACCTCGATAATATTGCCCACGTTGCCGTTGGCGCGTTTCACAAATTGCGAGGCCACGTACACGGAGCAATTGCCGGGCGCAAAGACTTCGAGCCACTTGCCTTTCTGCGCGCCGGTGAGGGCTACGTCCGTGCCTTGCATCAGCCGGCCAAGGACGGGGAACGCGTCACCTGCGCCGCCACGCACGTTGAGCCGATCAGGCTTTACGCTGGCGTAAGTGTGAGGGGAGGGTTTGCCATCATTGCCCACGATATTTACGATGCGTTGGTTGTGGAGAAAATCATGGTGCACCCACAAGCCGGCATCCTGGGGCACCTGCACGCGATACCATTTGCGCGGCTCACCGGCCTTGGGTGTGGCGAGGGTGATTTCCTCAAGAATATTGATCGGCTCATTTTGGCCGAACCGAAACACGAGCTGGCTGTGCACCGTGGCCTTGCCGCGGGCGCTGACGCGCGTGCCGGTGATGACGCCCAACCCAATGGAGGGGGTGGGCGCGGGGAGTTTCAATTCAATCAACGCGGGCTGGGCGGCGGGGGCCACAGCGGGCGGCGTGATAGCCGGAGGCACCACAGGGGGCGTGATGGCTGGCGGCACGAGTGGCACTGCCGGTGCAACGGCGGGCGGAATAATTTCCGGTGAGGGCGCGGGCACGGCCGGTGTGGGGACCGGTTGCGCGGGCGGTACGGGCTGGCGCGTGGGTGGCGCGCCCGGTCCGGCTGGGATGGGCGGCGCGGTTTGCGCGATGAGCAGGGTGGTGGCCGCGAGTGTGAGCGCGGGAGTTAATATACGGGGCAGGGTGGTTTTCATCAGTTCCTCAACAAGGTTTGGATTTCAGTTTCTGTTAGTGTTCGCCATTTGCCGGGGGGCAACTCGCCTAATTTTATTTTTCCTATTTGCACCCGGGTTAGCCGGGTGACTTTTATTTTCTGTGTCGCAAACAATCGGCGCACCTCGCGGTTTTTGCCTTCGGTGAGTTCGATCCGCACGATGCTGCGTGCGCGGGTGCTACTCACCAAAGTCGCCTTGCGGGCCCGCAACAACTCGCCCGCGTCCTCTACGCCTTCGGTGAATTGCGCCAGCGCCGTTTGAGGCACGTTGGCTTTCACCTCCACCGTGTAGACCTTGGGCACGTTGTACCGCGGATGAGTCATCCGCAGTGCGAACTCGCCGTCGTTTGTGGCAAAGATCAATCCTTCACTGTCGCGGTCCAGTCGGCCCACGGGTTTCAGGTCCCAGCCCGGCGGCAACAGGTCGCCCAAAATAGGCCGCCCGCGCTCGTCTTTCCGGGTACACAAAACCCCTTTGGGTTTATGCACCGCGACATAGCGATGACTCAACGGTTGGATGGGTTTGCCGGAAACAGTCACCACGTCTTTCGCGGGATCCACTTGGGTTCCCAGCCGTGTGACCGGCCGGCCATTCACCTCCACGCGCCCAGCCAAAATGATCGCTTCGCTGGCACGCCGCGAAGCGATCCCGGCTTGGGCCAAGAATTTTTGCAGGCGCACCATCAACTGTTCTCATTCAGGCACAGAACTTCCGTTCAGTGTCTCACCGTGGAACAGATGCACCTCCGGGCGAAGGCCCGTGACATCGAAGCGAATCATTACGCGGCCGCTATTCGGAGGGCTTCGTCTTGCGAAGTCCCGCCACGCGGTCGCCCTCTTTCCATTGGCCGCGGTCCTTCAACAGTGCCACGCGCTCATAGCGCTTCAGCACGTTGCGCTTTGCGCCCAGTGTATTTGAAGATCGTAAACTGCGATGTCGTGACATAAATCTGTTCCTTCGTCACCTCGCTCAGCCAATTCGTGGCGCCTTTTCAGCACACCAGTCCTTGGCACGGGCGAGGCATTCTTTATAGTTGATCTCTTTCGCCAACGGCAAAAGTTAGTTACTAACACTGCTCACACCTGTTAACAACTGAATTTTTTAAAAAAATGCCCATTCGCTCACACGCATTGCATTTTTCGCAAAAACCCCCTAGTTTTCCGGCACGTTACTGCGCCCTCGGCGCGTCATAACTATGGAAACCCTCCTCATCGCCCTGCTCGCCGGCCTCGGATTCATCGTCGCCTACCATACTTATGGCCGCTGGCTGGGCAAAAAAATCTTCCGTCTCTCCGCCAGCGCCGTCTGTCCCAGTGAAAAACTCGAGGACGGCGTCGACTATGTGCCCACCAAAAAATCTGTCGTCTTCGGCCATCACTTCACCTCCATCGCCGGCACCGGCCCCATCGTCGGCCCCGCCATCGCCATCATGTGGGGATGGCTTCCCGCGTTGTTGTGGGTGGTGTTCGGTTCCATTTTTATTGGCGCCGTGCACGACTTCGGCGCACTCGTCGTCAGCCTTCGCAACAACGGCCAAACCGTCGGCGACATCGCCGGTCGCGTTTTGAATAAACGCGTTCGCCTACTTTTCCTCTTCGTTTTATTTATGGCGCTCACCGTAGTGCTTGCGATTTTTGGGTTAGTCATCGCCGCGGTGTTCAAGCAATACCCCGCCGCCATCTTCCCGTGCATCGTGCAAATCCCAATCGCCATTGTCATCGGCACCCTCTTGCATCGCAAAGGCTTCGGATTATTTTTGCCGTCGCTTATCGCGTTGGCGGTGATGTACCTCACTGTTATTTTTGGAAACACCGGCGCGCTTGGCGCATTCAACGCCGCCCTCGCCGCGTGGCCGTTGTGGCAATGGGTGCTCGTGCTGCTGGGCTATTCTTACGTCGCCTCCGTGTTGCCGGTGTGGACGCTGCTCCAACCGCGCGATTACATCAACTCATTGCAATTGATCTCCGCCCTCGGCCTCATCGTGTTCGGCCTTGGCGCGGCGGCGTTCTTTGGCTACACGCCAACCGGCGGCGAAAAACAAACGCTGAGTATGGTCGCGCCGATGTGGGATTTTAGTCCGAAGAACGCGCCGCTCATTTTTCCGTTTCTTTTTATCACCATCGCGTGCGGCGCAGTGAGTGGTTTTCACTGCCTCGTTTCCAGCGGTACCAGCAGCAAACAACTCAAGAACGAAGAAGACGCCCGCTTTGTTGGCTACGGCAGTATGCTCACCGAGGGCTTTCTTGCCACACTCGTCCTCCTCGCGTGCGGCGCGGGGCTCGGCCTCGGGATGATGCACGAGGGCACGATGCTCACCGGCAAAGCCGCGTGGACCGCGCAGTACGGCGACTGGCTCGCCGCCGGTGCATTGGCCGCAAAGGTCGGCGCGTTCGTGCAGGGCTCGGCTAATTTCCTCCAAGCCCTCGGCATTGCG
>JACNJL010000024.1 GCA_014382585.1 Limisphaerales bacterium
CGATCCACTGGGTATAAAATGCCACATTTGACGGGTTAGCCGGCATCAGATTTAACGCGATGCCGGGTTTGGGGTTATTCGGCGTAACCGGGCCCGACGGCATACCCTCCGAATCGGTGCTGAAAAAGAACACGTAGAAAAAAGCATTGGGGTTTAATTTTTTGAGAGTTTCCATCATGGCCAAACGCGCACTAATAAAGCGTCGTTCGGCGGACATGCTCCCGGATTTATCGATGATGAACACATAACGCGCCGGCTTATTCGGCCCCATTCCAAAGCCTCCTCCCGTCACTCCCCCGGTGACCGAAAACCCGTTGGCCTCAAATTCTTTTTGAGTTTTTTTAACAAATAACGCCGGTGGAATATCCGCCTGTGTGCGAACGGGCACCAGTTGCCGCAACATCAGAATGCGCCCAAGGTTTTCTGTAAGCAACTCCATCGTCCGCGCCCGACGTTGATTGGTCAGCCGTTGATACGAAGCCCGATCCATAGCGCCACTTTCAAGCTCCATCGTTAATCGCTCCACTTTCGCATCATTCAAAATTTCTTTTTTTAACTTCTCCTCAACCAATCCAATTTCCACTTCCACATAAAGCGGCACATCCAACCGGGTAAAAATAGGATCCACCCACAATGCGCGCCCCGGGTCGTGCGGCGAAACGGCGCGCATCCTGAAATGCACCACATTATCGGAAAGTTTTTGATACTGACCATCCTTATTCGAGGACACCAAGCGAATGATGTGGCGCTTGGGGACCGGGCCCGACTCGTATCGCCACAACCCGCCAATCACGTCATTGGCCTTGCCC
This sequence comes from Limisphaerales bacterium, assembly GCA_014382585.1. Classification (NCBI taxonomy): domain Bacteria; kingdom Pseudomonadati; phylum Verrucomicrobiota; class Verrucomicrobiia; order Limisphaerales; species Limisphaerales bacterium. The sequence continues at coordinate 810 of JACNJL010000024.1, forward strand.
GGCTGGCCACGCGATTCTAGTCGGTAAGCCATTTGTTGCCATTGATCGTCATGGCCCAGAAATGAAACGCGACTACTGACAAATGGTTCTGTGGTCGTAAGCCACGTGTTTTGCTGATCTGCCCGGAGCGTTGCCCAGTTGGTGGGGTAAGCGAGTGTTTCCAATCGATTGGTGCGATAGGGAACGGCCTCAAAATTTGGCTCCAACATTCCGGCCGGAGCCATGCGCCCTAAATCGCGCACAATCAGATCCATCACTGCTCGGCCTTCCTCCAATAATTTGGTGCGACTATGCCCGGTACTGAAAACCGACTGCACCCGCGCAAAAATTTGGTACATTGCCACCACCAATATCACCGAGATGAGCACAGCAGCCATTAACTCCACCATGGTATAGGCGGCCTGGCGGCGTCGGATTGTGCGATGCAGGTTCATTGGTAATCAGGCGTAAAAAAATAGAACGATGAAAAATAAGAATTGGTCGGTGCCACAAAACCCAGAAATCGATCCTGTTCCACCTGAAACCGTCCAAATACAGGGGGATAGCCTCCTTGAGGCAAAACACCCGTCATCGGACGGAGCGTATAAAGTCCGTGCGTATCATACGTACGCCCCATGCGCCATTTGTCTTCCGGGCGCACCTCGCCGGGAGTTGCCCGTTCAGCTTCAGGTTCAGGAATATCAGATACTAAATTTGCTTGCTCCATCGCCAATAAAGTGTTGTTCACGGTAACCATCCCCATGCCGGTCAACGCAGAAAGTTCATCGATGGTAATTTTTTCGCCCGGCAATGTTACATCCAAAAGCAACTTTTGATTGAGCGGCAATTGTTGCCGGGCCTTGGTTTCATTGGGCGGGGCCCCAACCAGTGTGGTGAAACTCTTGGTGGTCACCGTCTTTACATCGCTGGCGTTTTTGGTGGAATCCTTTAAAGTGGGATCATCCAAAACCGGCCACTTGAAGGTTAAGGTAATTCGCCAAAGATTTGCATTGGCCGGATCGGGTGCGATGCGGGTTTCGAGGAGGTAACTAAACGCAAATTCGCCACCGGATAGTGGATGAAAAGCGGTGTCTCCCTCACTCACAAATTCCTGGCGGGTCGCCACCAAAACTTTGCGCCCATAAATGCGATCGAAGAGTTGACCGTTTAATGCGCGTACTCGCGCAGTTTTTTTTACACTTCCAAGTCCGGTGCCATCATCGGGTATGCTCATCCACCCGATCACGTCTGTGGGCCAGGAGGTTTGCTTGAGGTGCCCTCTGAATAACGGAGGCAGATTCGCCCATTCCGGCCCTGCCCCATCGCCGCCCAAGCGGGGGCGGTGAGCGCGATAAACATTCGTGCTGCTGCCGTCGCCCACTTGCAACTCCACCCACTCCACCTGATGCAAGGCATCCGTGGGTTGCATTCCGGCACGCAGGACGGTCATCCAATACTGCGCGTCGTAGCGAATAATGGTTTCCTCACGGTTGTCTTTTTGAACGGTAAGCCCGGCGGGCAACACTCCCAAAACCGCAACTAACCCGAAGGCCACCACACCGATGGCCAACATCACTTCGGCGATCGAAAAACCGCCTTGCGTGTTTCGATGATGACTCGTTGTGTTCATCGTTTACTCAATTAGCAAATCAACTGAAGGATCCGTCTTCTGCAGTTCGTGCAGTAATTTATTGGCCAAACTGGCGGTGATCCCTGAAATCACCACCGGGGCTCGTGCCCCTTGGCGGAGTTCCCATCGATCGTTGTTATTCCGATACGCCCCCCCCCAATTTGCATTGTACTGCGCATTGTTGATGCCAGCCCAATCCGAGATGGCTTTGGCCATGCCTTCGCCGCCGCCTTTCCAGGCGCGATTGGAAAAGAAGATCACTTTAACCGTCACCGCCTTCATCGCCGGGGGAACCGTGGTCACCCCCATCGTGTTGGGGCGGCCGGTGAGGTAATTAATCAGAATGCTGTTTTGCACTTTTGCCGTTGTCAGCGGCTCATCAGACGGACCTAAAAGATAGGCACCATTGGCGCGCTTTTCTGGCGGCAGCACGCCGCCCTCCACCAAACGAATGACCACCCCCTTCGAGTCAGGAGTGGCGGGCTTTACCCCCAACAACCGCCCGCGAGCATCAAACCCGATATAAGGCAAATGCCATTTGAGATCCACCTGAGCATCATTGCCCAAGTGCGGCACTCGCAATAGAGGTTCAGGGCTGTTCACGTTCGCCTGTTTGAGTTGGCCTAACATTCCGCTGGGCAGATAAGCCCCTTCGGGCAGATATTTCCAATCGCTCACCCACCGACGACTGGGTTGGCCGAGATTATCACCCAGCGCATACTCCGCAAAAAACGCGTAGGAAATGAGTTGCCCACCAAGTTGTTGATTGGCCAATTGATTATTTTGGAAATAAGTTTTCTCCTCATCGCTCAAGGCGTCAACATTACTAGGAAACTTCGGCATAAAAACCACATATACCGGTGAACCGCCATTGATGGCCTCGAGGCGCGCGTTATTGAAATCAGCGATCAATTGAGTCGTGGCGCTGAGGGAATATTTATCTCCACGCAATCCCTTGAGCGCGGGAAGCATGATGGCCATGAGACCGATGGCAATGGCTAAGACCACCACCATCTCCACCAGCGTGAAACCCCTTCGCTCCCGGCTGAGGGCCTTATTCTTGTTCACGCTGATGGAGTGGTGTCTCATGGCTTAACGCCAACCCAGAATGTTGTCGGTATTTTCCTTGTCCAATGCGGCCGCCTTGGAGTTGACTTGTCGATCAGGACCGGGCGACCAAATCATCACCGAACCTCGCAGCACATATTCTTCCTCGGTCGTATTTTTCACATTGCGAACCAAGCCGATGGATGCGCTTTTGGAAACACCGGTTTCCCGGTAAAATAAATCCGCCACATTCCCGTCGCCGGCGAGATCCACCGAGATTACATATGGGTTTCCAAATGGATCCCGAAATACGCCGTCGGGGCCCACGCCGGCTGAATAAGCATCATCAGCGGTCTTGGGGGTGAGGTACGTTGTCTTCTTGGGGTTTCGCCCGTGATTTTTATTTGCCCCATGATCAATCGCCATGAGGATTGCCATCACCACACTATTATCAGGGGTCTGAGGCGGATTGGGCCAGTCGCCGGCATCCTGCGGCGAACCGTCAGCATGTTTGCGCCCGATGGGCAGATGAAAAGTGAGATCGCCCCCCTTCAGATTAGCCGCCGCACCTCGTGCGCTGGGGAACCGACTGTAATCATTTTGATAACTCTGGATGGCACCTTTGAGATTCACCATATCAGTACGGGCAGTTGCTACTTTGGATTTGGTCATCGCGCGTGTAACAAAAGGCACAGTGATGGTCACCAAAATGGCGATGATGGCGACCACGACGAGCATTTCCACCAGCGTGAAGCCGCGGAGGGTGAGGGTGGCCGTGGATGGATTCGAGTTGGATTTCATGTTGCTTGTATTAATTGCTTTCCCAGTTACTGATGGTGCGAACTTTGTCGGTTTCACCGATCTCTACCCAGAGGTCGTAACTTTCCCGATTGTGCTCGGGGTTGCGTGAATTATATTTCCAGCGTTCATTTTGTTTTGAATCTGTTCTACCCAACGCTGGCGAAACCAAATTTCCTGCAGCGTCATATTGTGAGGGCTTCAGATCGGGCAACAGATTTTTCCCCTTCTCCACTCCCATTCCTGACAGATGTTTGTGGAGTTGATTATTGGCCGGATCGTTCGCGTCGCTGGGCGGGAAGTAGCCGTGCGTTTCTTTATAAATCTGTAGCGCAAGTTTGATTTGTTCCAGCTCCGTGCGAATGGCGCTCTCGTTAGTTTTTCCCGCCACGCGGGAATAGAGCGCCACGGTCATCGCTGCCAATGCAGCGATGATGGTAATGACCACCAAGATTTCCACTAGCGTGAAAGCGCGTTTAGAATTTGTGGTAAGGTTCATTGGTTGATGTTTTCGTTTTCCATCCGTTCGCTGAGCCATTGTTTGATCATGCTTTGGTAATTGAGGAAGCGTGAGCGGGCGAGGCGCTTAATGCGGGAAAGCATTCGCGGATCCATGCGGAGGGTAATGGTGACCGATTCATTGCCGGCGGAACCGATCGCCACTGAATTTTCCATAAGGCGCACATCGATGGCAGTGTCGCTCCAGTATTTTGCCTCGGCTTCGTCGGTAGCGAAGCTGGGGACATCTTCCCATTGTTGAATTTGAATCATGTTGTCGTTTTTTGGTTAAGCAGTTTGTCTTGTTGTCGTTCGTAAAAAAATCGTTCTTCCGCGTAAAATGTCCGGGCGTGAATGACTTGTATTTGGCGTCCGTTGGTGCGGTAGATGGAGAAGACGCCTTCCCCGTTAGCGGAGCGGCCAAGGTTAAAATAACGTGCTTTTTCTGCAAATTGCACAGAATCAGGCAATAACCGTACAGCGAATGGATCCTCAAAGGATTCCTCCACATCTTGAGCTTTCAAAGAACCAAGCGCCTTTGTAGGGCTTTTTTCCCAATCAAAATCCATTATTGCTGCAGCTTGTAAATCAATTGACCATCAACAGTCACTACAATGTATTTACTCCACAATGCAGAAAATTTCAACCGATTTTTTGATATTTTTCCATTTGTGATGTGGGGTTCGGGTTTATTGGCCGAGTTTGTCCATCATCTTGATGAGTGGCAGGAACATCGCGATCACGATTGAGCCCACAACAACGGCCAGGAATACGATCATCACTGGTTCCAGAAGTGAGGTCATGGCGGTAACCGCGTTGTCGACCTCTTCTTCGTACACGTCTGCAATTCGAACAAGCATCTCAGGCAAGGCTCCTGTTTCCTCGCCAATGTCAATCATGCTGATTACCATCGGCGGAAATACGCCAGAAGCTTCAAGTGGTTTGGTGATGGTTTCACCTTCTTTTACGGCGTCATAAACTTTTTCAATCGCTGCAGTGAGGATGACGTTGCCGGCGGTTTCTTTAACAATGTTGAGCGCCTGAAGGATGGGCACACCGGAGGAGACGAGGGTGCCGAGCGTACGGCTGAAGCGGGCGATGGCCACTTTGCGCACCACGTCGCCCAGAATGGGCATGATGAGCTTAAACTTGTCAAAAGCTTTGCGGCCGAGTTTCGTTTTGTTGACGATGAGTTTAAACACGATAAAAACGGCTACCACACCGCCGATTACTTGGAAGACATTATTTTTAATCGCGTCCGAAATTGCGAGCACCAGCTCGGTGAATTCAGGAAGTCCTTCACCCTCCCCCAGCATGTCGGTGAAAATAGTTTTAAACTTTGGAATGACGAAGGTCATCAAAATGCCCACAATGATGACCGCTACCACCATCACTGCGATGGGGTAGAACATCGCGGCTTTCACTTTCCCCTTAATGGACTGTGACTTTTCCATGAACTCCGAGAGGCGGTTGAGTGCGATTTCGAGCACACCCCCGATCTCACCGGCCTTGACCATGTTGACATAAAGTTTATCAAAAATTTTCGGATGCTTGGCCAGCGCTTCAGAGAAAGTAGAACCCCCTTCAATGGTGAGGCCGATTTCATTGATGATACCCTTGAAATATGGATTGCCCTGCGATTTGGCCAAGGTTCCCATTCCGCGCATCAAGGGCAATCCTGCATCAATGAGCACCGCGAGTTGTCGGGTGAATTGGGTGAGTTCCTTGCCATTAACGGTGGGGAGGGCAAGGCTAATTTGGCCTTTCTTATTACCTTTCTTCGCGGCGGCCTTTTTGATGGCGTCATCGCCTCCGGCATCTTTTACCTCGGCCACTTGAGTGGGATAAAATCCCATCTCCTTAATACGGGCAATAGCCTCGTTTTGGCTGCCCACCTCGAGGGTGCCCTCCTTCTGCTTGCCCTCTTTATCGATGGCGATGTAGTTGAACAACGGCATGGGATTACAGATCAGGTGAACTTCATAACCTCCTCGAAGGTTGACTCTCCAGAAAACATAACCCGCAATCCATCCATTCGCAAGGTCTGCATCCCGAACTCAATGGCCTTTTCGCGCAATACAAGGGCGGGCACTTTGTTGGCGATCAGTTCGCGCGTTTGGTCGTTCATTTGCAGCATTTCATATAAACCACACCGGCCTTTATAGCCGGAGTTGTTACACGCATCGCAACCGGTGCCGTATTTGATTTCTTTACCCTCGATATCCTCATCATTGAGTTGCAACATTTGGCGCTGATCTTTGGTGATGGGAGTGGACACGATGCATTTGGGGCAAATGGTTTTCACCAACCGTTGGGCCAGAGCGCCGTTCACTGAGGAAGCAATCAGGAAGGGTTCAACGCCCATATCCATCAGGCGGGTGATCGCTTCAGTGGAACTGTTGGTGTGCAGAGTGGTGACCACCAGGTGACCGGTGAGCGCAGCCTCGATGGTGATGGAGGCGGTTTCCAAGTCACGAGTCTCGCCAACGAGAATGATATCCGGATCCTGACGCAGAAAGCTCTTGAGTGCCTTGGCAAACGTCATCCCCATGGTTTCCTGGATCTGGCACTGCACGATGCCTTCCACCGGAAATTCGACGGGATCCTCGGCGGTAATGATTTTTACATCCACGCTATTGAGGCGGCGCAAAGCAGCGTAGAGCGTGGTGGTTTTCCCAGACCCCGTGGGGCCGGTAACGAGAAACACGCCGTTGGGTTGCTCTACACAATGAATGATGCTTTTGTGAACAGAATCAGGAATTTTTAAGACATCAAGCGAAAGAATATCGGTGTTGTTCTTATCGAGCAAACGCAGCACGACCGACTCGCCAAACTGAGTGGGCAACGTGCTCATGCGAAAAACCAGCTCTTCGCCGGCGATCATCGTGGCGATTCGACCATCCTGCGGGAGCCGGCGTTCGGCAATGTTGAGGTTTGCCATGATCTTGAGACGCGAAGAGATCGCTGTGGCCAATTCACGCGGAGGCGGCGTGAGTATCTTCATGGTGCCATCCACTTTCATGCGGATTTGATAAGTATCCTCAAATGGCTCGAAGTGAATATCCGATGCGCTGTCTTTCAGCGATTGATAGAGCACCATGTTCACAAATCGAACGATGGGCATGTCGTCACCGACTTCTTCGAGAATTTCCAGGCTCGTAATTTTATCAGGGTCATCCTCTTCTTCGGGCATATTAAAGCCGCCCATTTCTTCGATAAGGTCACCAAAGGTGGCTTCGCCTGAATATTTTTGCTCGAGGATATGAAGAATCTGTTTTGGATCAGCAACCCGAACTTGCAGCGGACGATTCAACTGAAAAGCCAACTCATCCAAAACTGTCGGGTTAAGCGGATCCACCATCGAAAGATGCATGACCTCCCCGTCAAGCCCAATGGGAACGCACTGGTATTGCTTGGCCGTATCCAGCGGCATGAGGTTCACCAAATCTTCGGTAAATTCAATTTCCGAAAGATCCAGCACATCGGTCCCCAGATATTCGGCGATCAACTCCAGTTGCGTCGGCGTATCCACCAACCCTTCCTTGGCCAACAGCACAGAAACTGCCTCGCCTGAAAGATTGTGCTCGCCCTGTACCGCCTCCAGATCCTGCTCATCAGCCATCCCCCGCTCGAGAATGAGCGACAGCAGTGAATCTGTAATTACATTAGACATCTTTGATCGTTAAAAATTATCCCGCCGGGGGCGGTTGAGCCCCGCCCGCGGCAAGTTGTTCAGCTTGCAACGCGGCCTGCTGTTCATCCCATTCCTTGAGCCGCAACATCATGCCGGTATAATCTTGAGCTTTGTTGACGCAATCTTCACGGGAGACAACGCCTTTTCCATAATAACCGAACAACCCGTCATCCAATGTGACCATTCCGTATTTCTGGCCGGTTTGTTGGTCGGACGGAATCCGGAATGTTTTATTATCGCGGATAAGCGCCGAGATGGAGGGGGTCATCACCATGATATCGTGAATGGCCACGCGCCCTTTGGGGATCCGTTTGCAAAGAATTTGAGAAATCACGCACGCCAACACGGTGGAAAGCTGAATGCGAATGGTCTCCTGCTGTTGCATCGGAAAGGCGTTTACAATTCGATCTACCGTTTTGGCCGCGCCGGTGGTGTGAAGAGTGCCGAATACCAAGTGGCCGGTCTCGGCAGCGGACACCGCCATCTCAATAGTTTCCAAATCGCGAAGCTCGCCCACCAGAATCACTTCCGGATCCTGCCGCAAGGCACGCCGGAGTGCCTCGGCAAAGCTTGGCACATCCACATGTACTTCACGCTGGGTGGTCACCGCTTTTTTGTGGGGATGGTAAAACTCAATGGGATCCTCAATCGTGATCATATGGCACTCATCATCCGTTTCGTTGATGATGTTCAACATCGAAGCGAGTGTGGTGGATTTGCCGGAACCAGTGGGGCCGGTGACTAGAATCATGCCACGCGGAGTAGCGAGCAGTTTATCAACCAAGCCTTGGTCGAGGCCGATTTGATCGATGGTGAGTAGATCGTTGGGAATCTGCCGGAGCACCAGCGCCATATTGCCGCGCTCTTTAAAGGAACTGACTCGAAAGCGCGCTTTGGTGCCGAAGGCGAACCCAAAGTCCGCGCCGCCTTGAGTTCGGATTTGCTGGATCTGATCATCTGAAGCAATCGACTTCACCAGATACTCAACATCTTCCGGCTCGCAATCAGGACCTTCTACGCGCTTTAGCACCCCACTATCGCGATAGCATGGCGGGATACCTACGCGCACATGCAAATCAGCCGAGCCGCTGTCCACCATAAGCTTCAGCAAATCGGGCATCCGGTAAATAGGTTCTTTTTCAGGCATAATTAAATTTCGTCTGAAGTGGTGGTGCGAACTACTTCCTCCACCGTTGTCATTCCGGAGAGCACCTTAGTGATGCCATCCATTCGGAGCGTTTTCATCAAGTCATTTTTGATAGCGTAATCACGCACATCGGCCACCGGTTTCTCATCGATGATCATTCGTTGCAAGGTGTCGTCGATTTCTAATACTTCAAAAATCCCAAATCGACCTTTGTACCCGCCACCATCACAAGCCTTGCACCCGGCCCCCATCATGGGCATCGCCGTTTCCAACTGTTCGGGCGTGAGCCGCAAGGCCTTGATTTCACCCTCGGTGAGTTTGTGCGGGATAATACATTTCGGGCAAATCCGCCGCACCAGTCGTTGTGCGATGATGCAACGCGTGGCGGCGGCAACCAAAAAGGGCTTCACCCCCATATCCACCATCCGAGTAATCGCGCCGGGAGCATCGTTCGTATGCAACGTTGAAAACACAAAGTGACCGGTAAGCGAAGCATTCACAGCAATGGTGCCCGTTTCCGAATCCCGAATCTCCCCGAGCATGATGATGTTGGGCGCTTGACGCAGCATCGCGCGCAAGGCGGCGGAAAACGTCATGCCCGCCGCCACGTTCACTTGGCATTGGTTAATGCCGGAGAGAATATACTCCACTGGATCCTCCACGGTGATGATTTTTATATTGGGCGTGTTGAGGAGGTTGAGGCACGAGTAGAGCGTGGTGGTTTTGCCCGAGCCAGTGGGGCCGGTAACGAGCATAATTCCATCAGGCATTTGCGCGTTCCGTTCAAACACTTCCTGATCATCCCGCATGAAGCCCAGTTGATCGAGGCCGAGGTTCAGGCCGCCTTTGTCTAAAATACGCATCACAATGCTTTCACCGTAAATTGTGGGAAGGCAGCTCACACGAAAATCGATCACCCGGCCATCAATCACCTGCTGATAACGGCCGTCCTGCGGTGTACGTTTCTCGGCAATGTTCATGCCGGATTCGATTTTCAGCCGACTCACAATAGGCGCCCCCACGCGCTGTGGCGGGGCGTTGCCTTCCCGCAATACGCCATCCACACGATAACGAATCCGCATACGTTCTTCAAACGGTTCAATATGTACATCCGAGCAGCCCATTTTAAAACCCTCCTGAATGATTAGGCTCACCATCTTGACCAGCGGAGCATCGGAATCATCCTCCACCTCAAAACCCGCACCATCCGCCGCCGCACCGCCTTCGGCCTGCACTTGATCAAGGTCCACCTGCGTTTGCGAAAGCTCCTGCACGATCCGTTCCACCGCTTCGTCCGCCGAACCATAAAAGCGATCAATCGCCGCACGAATTTGTGGTTCGCTGGCCACCTTGAAAATGATGTTTGAAAATTCGACCATCCGCGTGAGGCCATCGGTCACATCAATGTCACCAGGGTCAGAAAGTGCCACTGTCAGTTCTGTGCCAGCCACCTCCACCGGCACCACCTGATAACGCCGGGCAATATGCCGGGGAATGGCCCGCAGCAAATCATCGCGCGGGCGCACTTCGCGCAGGTCAATTTGATCGCACCCAAACTGCATTGCGCGCGCCTGCGTGATTTGGTCGATGTTGATGATTTTCTGAATTACCAACGTATCGACCAGTCCCGCCCCCGCGGATTCTGCCGCCGGCCGTGCTGAATCCAATTGGGCATTATCGACCAGCCCCATATTCATGAGGGTGTCGACCAGGTAATCGTCCTTAACAGCCATGCAACGTGCCGCCACAACCTACGACCTCCGGAGCCTCCACGTCAAATAAGAGCTATAAACAACGGGGAATTTGTTGAGATTTTCTACGCATGCGGATAAAGCGAAATCTCAAGAAATCCACAACCAACCTTCGAGGATGGGGCATAAAAAAAGCGGAGCCTCACGGCCCCGCCTGCTCAAAAGCACTTATCGCTAATTTACTCATCCAATTCGACCACCCAAATGTTTCTAAATCGCATTGGGTTACCGTGATCCTGCAGTCCGATGGAACCCGGGCCATGCTTTTTGTAGGCTTTCACCGAGCGATGGCCGGAAGGGCCGATGAGTTCACGTTTGTCGTGCACTTTCACTCCGTTGTGAATCACCGTCACGACCGCCGGCTGTGTCACCTTGCCGTCCTTGGCAAATTTCGGCGCCCGAAATTCGATGTCATAAGTCTGCCATTCCCCGGGAGGACGGCACGCGTTTACACGCGGTGGATGCTGCCCATAAATCGCCGCGCATTGGCCATCGGCGTAAGAAATATTTTGGTATGAATCCAAAACCTGCACCTCATATTGCCCACAGAAAAACACGCCGCTATTGCCACGCGCCTGGCTCTCGCCATCCACTTTGGCCGGAGTAGCAAACTCAATGTGGAGTTTAATCGAACCAAATTTCTGTTTTGAATTCAACTGGCCCGAACCCCGCGTCACTTCCATATAGCCATTCTCAACCTTCCACTTATTATGGCTCCACCCGCTTGTGTCTGTGCCGTCGAACAAAACCACCGCACCTTTGGGCGGCTTCAGGCCCAGCGTCTTGGAAGGTCCCACCTCCACCACCTTGGGCCGCGGCCGATTGGCATCGTGCACCCGCCATTTTTGTCCGGGAATTTTGGGTGTATCCGTGTAACCAGGCAGTTTCTTGTCAGCACCCGCCGTTTCAATCACTGAAATAGCGAATATGGGAATAATGAAAAAGAGAATAATGTGTTTCATATCAATCGGTTCAGCCGAAAGTTTAACAAGCCCATGACTATCGGCAAGCGAAACTTTCCCTTGGCCGCGTGCCCTCCGCCCGTTAAAAAGCACCGCATGCCGCGCCGCCCTATTCTATGCATCAACAACCTCCGCCTCGAACGCGGCGACACGGTGATCCTTGACGGCATCAACTGGCGCATCGACCCCGGCCAACATTGGGTTGTCCTCGGCCCCAATGGATCCGGCAAAACCTCTCTACTCTCTGCCCTCACCGGCTACAAAACCCCCACCGACGGCGACATCCAACTGCTCGGCCAAACCTACGGCGAAAGTCATTGGCCCGAGCTCCGTAAAAAAATCGGCCTCGTCAGCAGCGCCATCAACAAACTTATGGCCCCCGCCGAGCCTGCGCTCGAGACGGTGATTAGCGGCAAATACGCCATGATCGATCTTTGGGAAACCCCCACCCCCTCCGATCGCCGCACCGCCCGCGCCATTCTCAAACGCACCGAATGCCTCCCCCTCGTCGATCGCCCGTGGCAACATCTCTCTCAAGGTGAACGACAGCGCGTTCTCATTGGCCGCGCCCTGATGGCCAATCCTAAACTCCTCATCCTCGACGAACCGTGCGCCGGCCTCGACCCCGTTGCCCGCGAACAATTTCTCCAATTCCTCAACCGCCTCGGCCGCCAACCCAATGCTCCCGCCCTCATCTTCGTCACCCATCACGTCGAAGAAATTATGCCCGCCTTCTCGCACGCGTTGTTGTTAAAAAACGGCCAAGTGAGCGCAACTGGAACAATGAAAACCACATTGACCAGCGAAAACCTGAGCACCTCATTTGGCAACAAAGTGAAACTGGATAAAAAAGGTGGCCGATACGCGCTGAAAATTTCCGCACGGGATGGGATGATGTAAAATCTTCAAAGGGCAAAACCCACCGCCCAGAACATTTACCTAGTTATTTCAAAACTGCGCCCCTGGAAACCAAGGCTGAAACTCATCATCCCCAATTCCATTCAACTCACTCTTCGTCTTCTCCCCACTAGCCACCGCAATGATTGTTTCGAATAGCCGCGCCCCCACTTCCGCCACCGTTTCCGTGCCATCAATAATCGTCCCGGCATTCAAGTCCATATCCTCCTCCATCCAATTGAACAACGCCGTGTTTGTGGCCACCTTGATGCACGGTGCGGGTTTGCACCCATAAACGCTCCCGCGGCCAGTTGTGAAAACCCCCACATTACACCCCCCCGCCACCAGTCCCGTCATGCTCACCGGATCGTATCCGGGAGTATCCATAAAACAAAAACCCGCCGTGTCAATCCGCTCCGCGTAATCATACACAGCCATCAATGGCGACTGCCCACCCTTAGCTAGCGCGCCAAGGCTCTTCTCATAAATCGTCGTTAACCCGCCTGCCTTATTGCCCACAGAAGGATTATTATCGATCGTGCTATCGTGTCGACGCGCATAATCCTCCCACCAATGAATTTGCCGCATCAACTTTTCCGCGATCTCCGGCGTGGCTGCACGATTGGTCAGCAAATGTTCCGCGCCATAAATTTCCGTTGTTTCTGCAAGCACTGATGTCCCGCCGTGCCGCACTAATTCATCCGAAGCAATTCCCAATGCTGGATTCGCTGTACACCCGCTGTTGCCATCGGAGCCGCCGCAATTTTCCGCCAGCAATAATTTTGCCAAAGGCTGTTCCGTGCGCCGCGCTTCCGCCACCTTTGGCAGAATTGCCTCAACCGCCTTGGCGGCAGCCTCGATGGTTTTCAGTGAACCGCCCGTGCCTTGGATGGTCATAAACTCCGGCGCAAGTTCACCCTCGCGTAAGTTGTCCAAATCATAGTCCTCGCGAATGCCTGCAATCTGATTATCTTCACAACCAAGCCCGATCATGACGTAGCCCGCAATATTCGGATGCCGCGCCATATTGCCCAGCGTGCGCCGAATGAGTTGCATCGGCCCGCCCGGCTCCACACCGCAACCGCCTTGTGTCTTCAATGCAATCACGCCGTCAATTCCAGGAAATTGTTTTTGAAACTCCACCCCCCGAAAGCGCTCCGCCACATAACGCGAAACCGAGTTCGAACAATTCACATTGGAAATCACCGCCACATAATTTCGTGTGCCCGCGCGTCCGCCCGGACGAGCAAAACCCTGAAACGTGCGGCGCTCCGCCTCGGGATAAAATTCTGTGGGCCGATAATCCGAAGCAAAATGATGTTCCCGCTCGTAATCTCTGCAAACAAGATTCTGCGAATGCACGTGCTCCCCCACAGCGATATCGCCTTTGGCAAACCCAATAATCTGCCCGTACTTACACAACGGTTCCCCATCCGCCACCTTCTTCAACGCGATTTTATGCCCCGCCGGAATGATCGTGGCCGTGGTCACCGTGCCGCTCCCGCTGGTCAACGTTCTGCCAGCCTTCAGTGTTTTTTTCAATACGCCCACATGATCACCCTCGCGCAAGCGGAGCACCACCGAATCTAATTCAGTCGAATCACTCAAAGTAGTTGAAGCCATCGGCGCAAGCATTAACAGGAAGTCAAAAAAAATACAGAAAACAAACCCAACCTAGCCCGGTCCGGTGACCCGAGTTGCAAAGTTACAGCTCCTCCACCTCGATCCAAGTCTCCAATCGCCGCCCATCTACATCCGCAGTCAATCGATGCCGCCCCGGTTGCAATCGCGCAAACACATCTCCATCCCGCGCGACGCATTCCAGTGTTTTTGATGACCACTGCGCCGAAGCCGCGTTTACGCGCAGGCGCACCTGGCGACTCGATGGCGGCAAGTCGGGATCCAAATAAAAAACCGTGCCCGCCAAAGGCGCCAGCACGCGTAATTCTGCAATTTGCGAAACATCGAGCGCCACGCGATTGTGAAGCGTGTTGTCCGTACTGGCAAACCACTCCACGTAATCCGCGCCCAACTTCACACGTCCTTCAGCATCAAAGTCATTCGGCGTTTCGCAATGCGGCAGATTGCCCACCACAAACCATTCCCCCACCCCCTGCCCTGCCCTGCGGCCTGTGATCGGATTCACTTGAGCTCGCACCAATCCGTTCGGACGCGCAAAATCACTCGTGCCAAACCGTTCGCGCAAGTGCTCCATCACCGCATGCATCACCGGCGCGGCCCCCGTCACTCCGGAAACATTTCGCATCGGCGCGCCATCAAAATTCCCAACCCACACACCCACTGTAAATTCCGGCGTGTAACCCATTGCCCAGTTATCGCGGAAATCTGAACTTGTGCCCGTTTTGCACGCCACCGGAAATTCAAATGCCAATGCAGATTCCCACCCAAAAGCCCGCGCCCGCGCCGCGTTGTCGCTCAACATATCTGTAATCAGCCACGTGTGCCGCGAATCGAAAATCCGCTGCGAAGATTGGGGATCATTCGCAAGCACTCGAAGCGAACGGTGAATTCCCAATCGCGCCAGCGTTGCGTACGCATTGGTCAATTCCAGTAACCGGGCCTCCGCGTTACCAATGGTGAGTCCGAGCCCGTAGTGATTGGCCTCCGCTTCCAACGTAGATAGACCGCATTCGCGCAATCGTTGATGCAAAGCCTCTGCGCCTCCCGCTGCTTCCAGTACTTTGACGGCGGACACGTTTAGCGAATTCGCCAATGCCACTCGCAAACGCATTGGGCCGTGAAATTGGCGATTAAAGTTTTGCGGACTAAACACGCCCGTGCTGGTGGCGAAATCTGTGCGGACATCGGCAATTACCGTCGCAGGCGACATCCCCGATTCCAATGCCAGCAAATAGGTAAACGGTTTGAACGTAGACCCCGCGCTGCGGCGTGCCCACGCGCCGTTCACTTGGCCCGATTCCGCCTCAAAATAATCACGCGACCCCACCCACGCCAACACATTGCCGGTTGCGTTTTCGATCACCACCACAGCGCCGTTGGAAACATCCCGTTGGGCCAATCGGTTCAACCGCTCAACGAGTGTTCGGTGGACGAATTGATTTAGCGGCAAATCAAGCGTGGTTTGCACATTTGCTTTCACCTCGCGTTGCTGGCTCACCCAATCCACAAAATGTGCCGCCGCAAATGCACGGCCATCGCGATTGAGGGCAATGGGCTCGGCACAGGCACGGTGATGGGCAGCAACATCCAGCCAACCGAGCCGCCGCATACGCCCGAGGATGATAAGTTGCCGCCGTTTGGCGCGATTAAAATGGCGATGCGGATTCAACCGCGTAGGACCATTGGGCAACGCCGCCAAAAACGCCGCCTCGGCGGGCGACACGTCGGCCAAGGGTTTCCCGAAATAAAACCAAGCTGCCGTGCCCGCGCCTCGACAGAGATTTCCATAATCAATGCGGTTCAAATATGCAGTGAGGATTTCTGATTTACTCCAACTACGCTCGAGCTTAAGCGCCTGCAGGTTTTCAAAAATTTTGGTGCGCACGGTGCGCGGGCGCGGCTCGGCATTTTTGATCAGTTGCTGCGTGATGGTCGATGCGCCGGACATCACCCGCCGATGCACCGCAATCTCCTTCACTGCGCGGACCGTGCCAAACCAATCCACCCCCGCGTGTCGCCAAAACCGTTTGTCCTCCGCCGCCAATGTCGCCTGCAAAAAAACCGGGGCGCAGTCTTCCAGTGCAACCGGTTGAAAAAACCGCTCATCCGAAGTCAGCAGCAACCGTAACGGTTCGCCATTGCGATCGGTTGCTTGGGGGCTGAACACGGGCGGCACCCCCATCGCCGTCGGCAACGGCATCAGAGTCACAACCGCCTGCAACCCCATCCATCCCACAAGCCAAACACACCCAAATCGCAGCGCCCATCGGCGCCACACTTTTCGCGCGAACCACTCGCGAAGTTGGCGCAGGCGATCACTCATTGAGCGGCAGCGCCTCGATCGGTTGACTTGCAGTAAGCCCGACGATGTCCGGATCGTACATCGCCTCGACTTTCGCGGCGGGCGCGGTAGCCGTGCCGGCAGCGCGCACGCGGGCGAGGTATTTGAACTGGTGCATTCCACGCGGCAGATTGTTTGCATAGAAAACTGCCCGATCTTTGCGCAAAACTTTATGGCTCACGTGCCAATTATTCTTGGGCGACACCCGTGTGGCTTGAGTTTTTAAACTGGCATTCATCGGCTCTAAATTCGCAGGCAGGCCGTCTTCAATGGCGAAGTAACGCGCAGGCGCGGGGACATCCACTCGCAAGGTGACGCGCACCAGATCGCCCACGCGCAATGGCGCAGCGTTATCCTCCTTGCCGTTGTCTTTCAATCGCGTGTAAGTGCGATGAATGGAGAGGCCTTGCTTCACCGGTTTGGTTTGTTGTTGCGCGGGATACATCGCGGCCTTCACCTGCACAAACAAAGTGCGCTCGCCGGGATTGCGCAGGATCATCGGTGTTTCATCCGGGCCGGGCGCATTTGCAAAAGTAAATTTCAAGCGGCGTTGCTTTGCATCGAGTTTGAAAGGGCGCGCTTGACTGCCCCAAAGAATGGTGCCATTTGCCGGACCTTCGTCATTGGGTTGCAAACGGGCAAAAACAGACATCCCATACATAACCCACGCATTGGCAAAGGTAGTCCCCCAATGGCCTTCGCGCATACTGGCAACAATTTTCCCGGCGAGTTGCGCGGCGGCTGGAGACTCCGCATCGTGTTGGCACATCGCCAGCAAACGCATCCCAAGCAATTGGCTGGAGTTGCCAAAATATCTAAAGCCGCGCTGCTTGGATTGAGCGGGCTTCAGCAAATCACGAACCATTTCTTCCGGCCCATCCACTTTGGCCACGGCCATCGCTAACAGCGCGCGACCGCTGCTGGACAATTGATCCCGCACCTTAAACATCCGTTCGTGATAAGCCGGCTGCGCCTCGCCGAGCAGCGCGAGCGTGTACAGTGCGAGGCAATATTCACCGTCGCGTTTCTCGACCAATGGTCCTTTCACTTTTTTGGTAAGATACTTTACCAGCAATTTCAGTTGCTGATCCGGCACGTCGTGGCCGCGATCCTCCGCGATGGCCAACACCATCCCGCCGTAGGCGCTGGCAAAAAGCGTGGCGCTTCTGCCCGGCCAATAGCCTAAACCGCCGGAGTAATCCTGCATGCTCAAGAGGCGGTTGATGCTTTGTTCAATGATTTCCTGTGCCTCCGGGGAATCGGATTTGAAGCGGGGAAAAACATCCTCAAATTCATCCAGCAACAGCCACGGCAACAATCGCGAGCTGGTTTGCTCCACACAACCGTGCGGGTACAACAGCAAATAATCCGTAGCCGTTTCCAACTCCGCCATCGGCGAAGTACTGAGGCTGATGGTGTACTTGCCTTCGGCCTGGCGTAGTGCGGGGTCAACGGGTTTCAGCAAATCGGATTTTGCATCCGAGATTCGCTCAAAATGAATCGCGCGGCGCAAGGGTGCCACATGGCGAATATCGATAAACGACTCGCGCGCATCGGCGAGGTTAGGCTGCGCAGGACAACGAACGCGCCACACGGTTCGAGCTTTGCCGACATTGGTAAATTGAATCGGGAAGTTCACCGCCATCGTGCCATTGGCAGGGATGGTGATCCGGCGTTCGAGCTTACCGTTGGCAGTGATGGAGTTATCCAGCTCGAGCTTCACTTCGGCCTCAATAGCCTGGTCGGTTTGATTGTACACCATCGCCTTGGCCGTGAGTTGATCACCCACACGGCCGAAACGCGGCAACACCGATTCCACCATTAACGGCTGATGAATACGGAATCCGCTTTCCGTCGCACCAAAGCGATCGCCCGAATGCGCGACGGCGAAGAGGCGATAACGCGTGAGGCTGTCGGGCGCGGTAAAGCTGGCGCGAATCCGGCCTTTGGCATCCGTGCGGAGGGCGGCATTCCAAAAGGCAACGGCCAGAAACTTGTGGCGCAGTTTGCCCGCATCGCCACCGCCGCCGATAATGTGTCCTTTGTTTCCGAAAGCAACACGGCTCGGATCTTCCGTGTGCATAAAGGCAAAAGAAGTCGAGGTTTCAACTTGAAGCGTACGGGGCGCGTAAAAAAACGAATGAAGATCGGGCGCTTTATAGCCGGTGAGGTCGAGGACGCCCTCGTCCACGGCGTACAGCGCAACCTCCGTGCCAGGCACCGGCGCGCCGGCGTGATCGTTGACAACCAAAGCAACCTCCACTTCCTCGCCGGGCTGATAATTGGACTGGGATAATTCAGCCTCTACATTCAGGCGCGAATTCGGCCGCTCCACTGTTAATTCGCAATAACCAATGCGGTACTCTGCGGTTTTGATTTTGCGGGTGCTGTCAGCCGAGCCACGCAGCAGCATCACGGACACGAACACGTTGGGCGCATCGCCTTCCCGCAACGGCACCTCGATGGCCGGCGCGTTTCCGGTGACTTCAACAAAAAAACTGCGCAGCACTTTCTCGCGTTCAACGGTGACAACCGCGCGGCCGCTAATGGGGGTCTTCAGCAAAATCGTAGCCGTATCGCCAGTGTGATAGATGGCGCGATCCGGCACCATTTCCATTTGGAATTCGTTGCGATAATCCCAAGCCAATGATTTTTTGCCACGCACATAAAACGTGGTGATGTTTTGGACAGGTCTTCCTTTGGAATCCGCCCCGCGCAGCTCCAGCTGATACTCACCCGCTTCCGGCGGAACGAGTGAGGAAGGAACCGGATCCGCATCGCGCGCGATTGTTTTTAAATCCACTTCGTTAATCCGGATTGTTTTGCGTTCATTTTTATAACGCGCTACTCCACCCGCACCCTTGATTTTCACGCTGTGCCATTCGACTTTCTTAAGCGTGGCCGTAAAGGATTGGCCTACTGCTGCCGCGTTGCTGTCGGATTTCACCGCGACCACCTGCAACGGAATAGGTTGCTTAGCCCATCGCACGCGCGGCAACTCGCGCAAGGCGAAATAAAAATCAGATGCGTGCCGAATAACCGCAGTGTCGCCGGAAATGGATTGCCCGTTGGCGTTGGTGATGCGGACGGATAAGTTGCCTTCCATAGGCATCGGCGAGGTCGGATCACCAGTCACTTCCGGCCGAATGGTCAGCCCACCTTTGGGGGACAAAATGCCTTCGGCGGAAAGCTCCGTGGTGTGACTGCCATCGGTTTCCCCAAACATAAATTGGTCCCATCCCGTCGGAGAAAAAACCGTGTGATGGCCAGTGAACGACCAAACTGCCTTCGCTCCCGCGAGCGGTTTGCCGAAGTAGAAACTTGCGTTCAGTGGAATCTCGATCGCCTCGTCCGGCGCAAATTGACGGCGGCCGGTAAAACGGAGCTTGAAGGTTGCCGGTTCGTATTCAAATACGTCGATGTAATGATACTGTTCGCCCACCGAAATGGTGTGACTACCGCTGACGCCTTTTGCCAATTGAATATTCGCATCAAACGCGCCCTGCTCGCTCACGGTGACGGGTCTGCTGAAAAATGTATGGCCGCGCCAATCCCGCGCGCTAACGGTGAGTGTCTCGCCAGCGGGCAATTCAATTTTTCCGTCCGCCCAATCTCGCACGTGGCCTTTGAGTCGCACCATGTCCCCCGGTTGATAAATGAGACGATCGGTAAACAAATGCGTTTTGCGCGTTTCGGCTTCACCCCAACCGTAATTAACATCAAACGACCACAGTGGAACTTCCGCGAAAGATAAGTCCATCTGAATCGCGTGATGATCGTTCCCGTGTGAAACTGAAAGCCAACGCGTCACGCGTGGTGCGCGGGCTGAAAGCAACACCGTTTGCCCATCGAGATCTGTCCGCCCGGTGACACGGGGCCGGTTGTCACTGCCAAGAACTTGCACCTTTGCTCCGGCCAACGGTTTGGCCGTGCGCAAAGAAAACGCCTGAATATGAATTCCTCCGCCCGCCTCTTTCCACGCGAGGCCGACATCGGTCAACTGAGCAATCACTTGCGCGCTACTCACCGTGCCATCCCGGCCCACGCATTCAACGGATACAAACAGTGGTCCGGGCGTCTCGTTGCCCAATAATTCATCCCACACGAATTCCTTTTTCACCGCTTCATCCACCGCCGCCTTTGGCTTGAATACGCGATCGCACACTTGCGTGCCGGGGATGAGATCAAAACTCAGGGGGTGCCCGTTGCGCCACCCCCAGCTGCCGGACCAATTAAAACTGCCCTTCGCCATATATTCATTTTTGTAAACCTCCGACACCATCGTCAATTGCTCAGGTGCAATGCGTTTCACGCGCAGACGAATGGCGCGGTTGTTGACGGAAACGAAACTGAAATGGCGATTGCCATTGACTGCCTGCGAAAAATACGTGCCCGGCAAATACACGCGGCTGGGCAAGGGATTAAAAACAACTGCCTGGAGCTTTTCCTTGGCCAGCGTGAGACCCAATTTGCTTGGCAAGCCGGGCTTCATTCGCACGCGATATTTCTGATTTAGCTCAAAACCGCCATTGAGTTCAATCCATGAACCCGAAATATCTACTTTAAATTCAACTTGAGTTTGCACAAAACGCAGCGACTTTTTGGTATTAACCTCCACGGACTGCTCCACAACCAACCATTTGGCGAGTTGTCCTGCGGTGAGTTCCTGCGGCAGTGCATGGCTTAAGCGAATCTGGATAGAACGGCCGTGGTTGAGCCGATTTTCAGCAAATATTCTTTCGACCTGCATTGGCTCGCGCACACCGAGTGGGTACGACACGCTTTCCGACAACCGATTGCCATCACCGGAGGGCAGGCCTTTCTTCAAAAGCAACCGCCATTCCATGCCGGGGCTTAAGATGCGCCTGGGGTGAATCAAAACTCGCGTGGGATGGCCCACCAATTCGGGGCCCTCATCAACCATTCGCATCGACCACGGCTCGTCGGGTGCCTCAAGCCAGCGAAGGTTCTCCTTCGTCATCGGCTCGATGCTGGCGGGAATTACGCTGCCGTTTTTGGAACGAAACTCCACGAACGCTTCAGCTTTGCCAGCGTCCATCGCCACATTAAACGCCAATGCAGCGCTGAACGGCCGGTCACCATTCAGCGAGCGCAAATGCTTTGCCTCCACTTGCATCGGCGGGGTGTGAAATTGGCGGCGAAATTTTAGGCCGGTTTTTTTGATGACCGCCTCGCTCAAGCTCACGACGAACCGTGCATCCAATTCAAACCCGCTGGCGGGCGTGAATGATCCGGAACGGGTGCTGTCCCAAATAAATTCACCCTTCATCGGCGGCTCAAAAGCCAATGGGTTAACTTGTCCCGATTCGCCGACTTGCTCCGGCTCAACGATCGGTTCTTCAAACTGCACGCGAAAGGTTGCGCGCGCGGGCAATTCAGAATTAATGGGGGTCAGCTTAACACCCGATACCTCCACCAACGCTTCGCCGGACACGGGAACCAAATCTCCATCCGGCAACGGCGGCGGCACTTGCATCATCGCGTAAGCTGCCAAGCCAATCGCTGAAATGATTACCGCGCCCAAAAAAACTTTTACTGAACCATGCCCGAAACGGGTCTTCCATTGCTCCCAATCCATTTTCGTCCTCCTTTTGTTTAAACACAGAACAGCCAGAACACCCGACCCCCATTTATAAGTACCGCGTTCCCAATCCAATTCTAACAATTATTGGTCGGAATCATACTTGCCCTGAAGCGGCGCTTCGGGCGCAGGTGACTGGGCTGCGGTGTCAGGCTCGGACACTTCTCGAGTGCCCAAGTAAATTAAAAGCGCATCAGAAATCACCAACAACAACGCCAAAGCAGTCGCAAGGGCGATAAGGCGACGCTCGCGCCAATTGAAGGGCCCGGCAAAAACCGAGGGCGCATTGAGTTGGCGCAGGGCGTTTGCAAAATCACTGGCGTTTTCAAAGCGATCGCCATCGTCGGAGGCGCATGCGCGCAATAGTAACGGGTTGAGTTGCATCAACTTTTCGCGTCCGGACAACCCGCGCGCGGAGGCCGGCAAATCGGGAAAGGCGTTACGATCTTTGCCGGTGCTGATTTCGTAAAGCACTTTGCCGAGCGCGTACACGTCCGCATCGGGACCACCCGTGCCTTCGCTTGGAAGAAAGCCCAATGTGCCGGTGGAAAATGAGGTCATCCCCGAGCCCGCCACAAGGCCGATGTCAGCCAGTTTCGGCTGGCCGCTTACGAAAACGATGTTGGAGGGCTTAATGTCTCGATGCACCAGATTATTTTGGTGGAGGTAATCGAGTGCATCGGCCAATTGCGCGCCGAGGTCAATGCATTCTTCAGCGGGCAAAGGACCGCGCGCGCTCATCTCGGATTGCAACGTGCGTGGCGCATAATCGGCTGTTTGAATTCGCTGGCCAACCACTTGGTCATCGGCCAATTCCATTACATAATAAAAATAGCTATCGTCTTCATTGCGCCCCACGTGCAGCAAATCAATAAGTCCATCGTGCCCGCGCGAGAGGGCTTCGTAATGGCGAATGCCATTGAACTCACGTTGATACGGGCGCACATCCTCGAACAGGGAACGCTGCACAATCTTCACCGCGCGCCACGTGCCGAGCACATTGCGGGCGAGCCACACTTGACCATAGCTGCCACGGGCGATCTCGATCACCAATTCATAATCCGGAATGTTGAAACTTGTTCCCATCGGGAATGTTCGCCCAATGACCGTGCCCGAGATTATTCACGGGTCATTCACCGGCGGCCAATGACGGCTTTTTCTCACCTCCTTGAGCAAAACATACCTCCGCGGGGCTTGTTCACAAAGCGAAGGTTATTCACAAACGGGACAAGTTTTATAAAAAAAGTTGTGGATAGTTGTTAGATTCGCGTTTGTGCGGCGGTATTATATAAAAGATGGGGGCATCAAATGAGACAACGACAACTGACATTGACCTTGGACGGGCCGGGCACCCGAACCACACGCGTGGTGTACCGGCGTTATCAACCGCAGGCGGAATGGTGGTTCCGAAAAATCCGCGAAAATCTAGACGCGGAACCGAAACCCGCGCCACCGCCCGACCCCGTACCCGCTCAGGAAATTTTCCGCTGGCAATAAACGCAATTTTTAAAAGTAGGACTACACAGGCATGAGAACAGACACGGTCACAGTTGGGTTAAGAAATGACTGTCGTCCCCCTGGCACCTCCTGCCTCTATCCACAGCCAGGATCCACCCGGCCACCTGTCCCCTCGGGCGGCCGACCCCTTGGCAACCCCCGCCCCGGCGCCTCCCCAGCGCCGGGCGGGCGTTAGCCATTGATTCTATCGTGTGAACCAATCGGCATTGTATGCTGCTCAAACTTGTGCTGCAATCTTCACCCATGAAGGCTGACCCTCCATTACTTGAGACCCGCAGCAGCCTCATCAACCGACTCAAAGCCACCATCAACGGCGAAAGTTGGGAAGTGTTTTTCAACACCTATTGGGAACTCATTTACAGCGTGGCCCGCCGTGCCGGGCTTTCTGAAGCTGATTCGCAGGACATCGTGCAGGAAACCATTCTCAAAGTTCACAAGAGTCTCGACCGTTTTAAGTACAACCGCAGTCGCGGCAGCTTCAAAGGCTGGCTGCGCACCATCACCCGATCGCGGCTGGCCGAGCATTTCAAAAAACAACAACGCCAACCACCAACCCAGCAACCCCGAGAGGATGAGGATGACCCGCTCGCCAATCTCACCGATCCCCAAGGGCCGGAATTGGATCGCATCTGGGGCGAAGAATGGTCGCGCAGCCTCATCCAGCGCGCGCTCGCCTTCCTCAAAGAACAGGTGAGCCTCAAACAATACCAAATTTTCAAATGCCACTGCATCGATGAATGGACCGTGAAAGAAACCTGCGACGCCCTCAACGTCAACGCCGCTCAAGTCTATATGGCCAAAAAACGCATCGGCAAAATCTTCGCCGCCAAGCTGGAACGCCTGAAGCAGGAAGAAGAGTGAATCCTTTTCCCTTGCCGCAACTTCAATCACTCCATAACGTTTGCTTTGCTGACGGCACAACAACCCGCAACCGCAAACTGCCTCCATCGAAATTCAATTTCGCAATCCCGCCAATGAAGAGACCGGCAGTTTAACTGAACTGCTGGAAGGCGATGCCGCACGGGAAGAATCAACGCTGGCGGAATTTCATAACGCACCAATTTTCATCCCGCACGCCATCGGCAGTGGCGCGGCCGATCCGCAGGCGCAATTGCTTTTTGAACGCTCGCAAGCCTCCGGCTCGCTGGGCGGCGATGATCCCGAAGCATTTCTGCAACACGCCGCCCAAAATGGCTGGCGGCCGGCTTTGGAGGCTGAGTTTGGGGCGACTTCACCGGGGATGTTGCGCGCGGTCGCACCCAATCGCACGGCGTGGTCGTATCTCTTCGATCTCGGCCCCGAA
Organism: Limisphaerales bacterium; assembly: GCA_014382585.1. Lineage (NCBI taxonomy): Bacteria > Pseudomonadati > Verrucomicrobiota > Verrucomicrobiia > Limisphaerales > Limisphaerales bacterium. The sequence continues at coordinate 25,618 of JACNJL010000024.1, forward strand.
TCGCGCGTGCTGGATCTCGGCTGCGGAACCGGCGGCGTCGCGTGTCGACTTGGCAAAGATCATCACGTCATCGCCGCGGATAAGTCCCCTATCAACGCCGCCTTCGTCAAACTGCGCGGCGAACAGGAATCCCTCCCGCACTTTCATGCCATCTGCGCCGACGGCGTGGATCTCCCCATCGCCGATGCCCAGCTTGATCTGGTTTGTATGATCGGCAGCTTCGAATGGATGCCCACTTCGTGGCCAAATGAAAATCCCGAAGCCATTCACGCGCGCGTCTTGAGCGAAGTATTCCGCGTCCTCAAACCCGGCGGCTCCCTTTTTCTCGGCATCGAAAACCGCCAGTACCTCGGCTTCGCACTGGGCGTTGCTGATCCCCACGCGCGCATTCGGCACGTTTCCTACCTCCCCCGCGACCGTGCCAACCAACTCTCTCTCGATCTGCGCAGCACACCCTTTCTCGAATACACCTACACTCGCAGCGAAGCCAACACACTCTTAAATAACGCGGGCTTTGCCAACGTGGATGACTATTGGCTGCGCCCCGACTACTCGACGCCTAATTATATTATCCCGCTCAACAACGAGCACATCATCAAATATTTCATCGAGGAACGCCTGAACCCGTGGGACTACCAAGGCGGGCGATCCTTTGTTTACAAAATTTTCCGAATGCTCCCTCCCCGCGAAGTGGCGGAGCACGTGGAGTTCTTTGGCTTTTGCGCCCGCAAACCGGAATGATTCCCCGCATCCAAAAATGGCTCACTGAACATCACGCCCGCCTCGGCGTGCCCGCGGAGCTGCAGCCGCTCGTCCTTATCAACGTCAATTACAAATACGTCGAATCCTACCCCATCATCAGCCGCGTAGTGCTGTGGTTTGCCAAAGATGCCGAACGCCCCAGTCTCGCCACCAAAATCGCTGACCCCGGTCTCACCCGCGCAGCCATTGATTCCAGCATCACCTTTCAGGATAAAATCGACGCCGCACTCGGGCAGGATTTGTTTTTGAAAATTATTGAAGTGGCCGACATCAATGACCGAATGGTCATCATCGAAGAAGCCTGCCCGCATCGCACTTTTGAAACTGATTTGAAATTCGCCATCTGCGGCCCCGAACGTTCTCACGCCCGATTCGCCCGCACCTTCGCCGCGCAAATGGATGAGATCGGCACACTCTGCGGCAAACTCACCACCCTCGACCAAGGCGGCCCCGCTAAACGCTGGGGAGATGACGCCGCCACCCGCGCGCATCATTTCAAAAACGACTGTGGTTTTGATGACGCAATTTTCCCCGAAGCAAGCATCGAGTTTATGCGCGACGCCCTCAACAAAATCGAACTGCCAAACACCCCCGTGCTCGCCGATTTTGTGTGCCCCAATATTTTCCCCGGCCCGCGCCTCATCGACAACGTCCACCCCCAACTCGAAGATTGGAACCGCACCCTCCCCGGCCACATCAACGCCTTCCGCTTTCTTGTCCCCTACTTTTATTCGCAACCCGTTGATCTCCTTTACCCCGATTGGAGCCTCGCCCTCGCCAGCGCATTGGCCGATACCGAACACCAATCCATCATCGCCGCCCCCCTTGGAAAACTCTTTGCGATGATCGGGCTCGACGTCAAAACCCAACCCGATGTCATCTGGGCATTCATCATGTACGCCGCCATTTTTGAAATGCAGGACAAACTCGATTTCTATCGCGAGAGCCCCTTTATGATCGATGGAAAAATCGACACATTCAAAAAATGGACCCAACGCCTTTGCGGCGTCGCCAACACCGAAGTCAACGCCGACTACCTCCTCGCCAGCGAAGAAAACCTAAAAGCACAGCCCTAGAAAAAAGGCTTGAGGGAAAAAATAAATGGTACGCCCTGAGGGAATCGAACCCCCAACCTCCTGATCCGCAATCAGTTTCGATTGCTCGTCCGGCGGCGTATTGACTTTTTGAATTTGCTGGGGAATTGCGTGGTTTGGCCTGTTTTTTAGGGCTGGTTTCACGGTCTTCCTTTTTACTCGCTGGGGACAGTCTAACCCCTTCTATGAATAATGCGAGGTAATAAAGTCGGGCTTAATGTCGGGGTGGGGTTGGTGCGCGCGGGTTTGGTCGCTACCGCCGCGTGACGGCGCGGCGGCGGAGGTCGAGGCGTTGGCTGCGGCGGGCGGCGGAGAGGCGAGTAAAGGCGCGGACTTGTACGTTGCTGGCGAATTGGCCACTGACGCGGCGGCCGTCGATGGTGGATCCTGCGGCGAACTGTGAGGTGGTGCCGTTGCCGGCGGGCGGGTTGATGCCGGTGATGCGATACACTGCACCCTCAACCGGCGGCGAGGAGAGCAGCAGCAGCGCGATCATAAGGCGAACCAAGGACATGCAATCCCTTGTACCACATTCCGTAAACTTCACAAATTGTTTTTTGATTCCGGCCCTCTCACTGTTTTAGTTAGTAGATTAATATGGATGCGGACTAGCTGCTGATAAAATGGGCATTGGCGTAAACCTCTACTTGTGGCTTTTTTGAAACTTTTTAGTGAGTTTGGGTGTGGGCCTTGGGGTGGGCGTTGAACGTTTTTTTTGGGGCTTGGGGGTTGTTTTTGTGGGGGTTTTGGGTTTGGGGTGAAAATAGTTGAAAATAAATGAAAGATTTTACCTCCGTTTCGCGAATATATAGTAGAGGGGCACGTTGCCCTTTGTTAACCTGAACTCAGAAAGATACGAACTATGAAGAAAACATTTCTAACACTGGTGGCCTTGGTTGGCCTGACTTGGAATGTGAATGCGCAGGAGATGCCGCCTGTACCAAAGAATAACCTTGCGGGAGCACACGAAAGCTTCAACTATTTGACAGGCATTTTTGCTGATAATCCCGATGTGCTCGTGGGTGACACGATTAAGTTTAAGGTTCACCCAATCCCAGAAGATATATATGGGCAACCCACCCCAACACCTCCATATCCTGCCGCTGATATTGGTGCAGCAGTCGCAAATCCTTGGACAATTACCATAGGAAAACAAAATGATGTTTTTGATAGCTATCAAATTACGATTGTTAAGCCTGGTAATGCTATTTTTGCGAATTTCATTTCCTTCGAGTATATGTGGGTTATTGAGACGGTTGAGGTAGTCGGAGGTCAGGTAACGCGAAACGTTATCGTGGAGGATACATTGTATTTCGTGAACGCCCTTGAAGGCGCTGCATTGCCCTTTGGTGACGACCTGAACTTTTTCAAGCATGCGATACCGGGTAATTTACCAGCTAATCGATTCCAAATTTGGGGTGATTTGGACTTTAATGATCAATTTGCACTTATCCTGTTGGATAGCTATATTGAATTTTACGCTATTGAAGGCGCCTATAATGTTGCCAATGACTAAGAAAGAAAACTTATGAAACAACAAATGTTACCACGAGTAATCATATCAAGCCTTCTGTTGGCTGTATGCTTAACTCCAGCCCAATCCTTTGGAGCCGGTGGCCCAAGGCCAAGTTCAGTGCCGCGAGATTTAGTGATCATCGTGACACCTGATGATACACTTGATCGCTTCTATCAAGACCACGAGCCGCCCGTTGAAATATGGAAACATGTTGACGCCTACACGTTCCTTGGAATGCGGACTCATCCGAATGTTCGGAGTCTTCAGGATGAAGCCTTGCGCAAGGCCCATCCCGATAAACGAGAACCATCCAGGGCTGATCAGTTAATCAACAAGCTCGAAGGCAAAGTGAATAAACCGAACAAGTACCTGCCGCAGGGTGTCCGGTTTGTCTTCAAGCCGCCGCGTCGAATTGACGTTATTGCCGACAAAATCCCCCTGAAAATGGTGCAACACGAGCAATTCAAAAATATGTCCCATTGGCTTGCTTTTCCAGCTGGTAAGGGTGTGTTGGTAGATGGCTTGCTGCAAGCGTTAAAAGAACGAATGGATGAATTCAAAAAATTGGGCATCGAACGCGAACCAGTTCCGCATCACGCTCTCAATCCTAAAGCTACGGAGAATGCAATAAAAAGAAGTAATGCATTGCGGCGGCAGGCATATGACAGGCCAATCGCTACATTGGAACGATGGCTAAAGGACATGGATCCAAAAGACCCTCAACATAAAGTTTTCACTCAAAGGCTTGAAAAATTCAAAAAAGCAAGGGCTCGGTTTGAGGATTAGTTGACGATCATTTGATTTCTGCCACTCACCGCCCCGTTTTCACGGGGCGTTTTTTGTGCCTATTGGCCTTCGGATTCTAGGCGGGCTTCTAGTTCGTTGAGGCGGTGGAGGAGGGCTTGGATGAAGTGTTTGGATTCTTCGGTGCGGCGGGCGGCGGAGAGGCGAGTAAAGGCGCGGACTTGTACGTTGCTGGCGAATTGGCCACTGACGCGGCGGCCGTCGATGGTGGATCCTGCGGCGAACTGTGAGGTGGTGCCGTTGCCGGCGGGCGGGTTGATGCCGGTGATGCGATACACTGCACCCTCAACCGGCGGCGAGGAGAGCAGCAGCAGCGCGATCATAAGGCGAACCAAGGACATGCAATCCCTTGTACCACATTCCGTAAACTTCACAAATTGTTTTTTGATTCCGGCCCTCTCACTGTTTTAGTTAGTAGATTAATATGGATGCGGACTAGCTGCTGATAAAATGGGCATTGGCGTAAACCTCTACTTGTGGCTTTTTTGAAACTTTTTAGTGAGTTTGGGTGTGGGCCTTGGGGTGGGCGTTGAACGTTTTTTTTGGGGCTTGGGGGTTGTTTTTGTGGGGGTTTTGGGTTTGGGGTGAAAATAGTTGAAAATAAATGAAAGATTTTACCTCCGTTTCGCGAATATATAGTAGAGGGGCACGTTGCCCTTTGTTAACCTGAACTCAGAAAGATACGAACTATGAAGAAAACACTACTAACACTGGTGGCCTTGGTTGGCCTGACTTGGAATGTGAATGCGCAGGATGCGCCCCCGGAGCCTGATAGGAGTTTGCCTCCAATTGAAAGCGATCCCACGGATTACGAGATTATTGAAATGCTTGTTCCGCCAGGAGAAATGTTTGTGAATTGTGGTGAAGGCGGTTTTGAATTTAATTTCAACCAAAGTGCCCGTTTTACTGGGCTGGTTCGATCACTGGCTGACATGCCATTCCTCACACTTCACGGCATGTTGATGTTTTCTGAAAAAGACAGCATCACATTCACGTACGTTCCGTCTAGACTGAAGAATGGCGTAAGAATGCCTGACCTTGATGATCAAGTGTCTATCATTGTTTCCAGAGATTTGGAAAAGCCATGTGGATTGGATTTTCAGTTGAAACACCAAAAACAAAACAAATTTCCATTTGAATTGGAGCTTGCATATCGCTTGAGTACGCTCATTAAAAAACGTGATCCTATAAACGGGGACGAACTGCATCTTGCACTCCCTAAAAAAAAGCGATCCTTGGAATGGAATGACCCGTCTCGAATTACGCCAAACAATGAAATGAACCATGAAAAATGGGTTTCTGATACACCGGCCATGGATCCAAAGTTGAATTATAATACAAATGAAATTGTCAATCATAAGTTTAACGATGGGAAAATTGTTTACACGATCATTATCACCACTTACCTAAGATCACTGAAATGGAATTCTGACCCCAAGGCCAAATAGAAATGTTTGCTCACATCATATCAATTGCCCTCACTCTTGCCGGCACCTTCAATACACTAGAAGAAAGGGAAATGGCGATGCAAAGCGCCAAAGCCACTATTCTTTTTGATATTGAATGTCGGAAGATAGTCGATCATTTTTCGCTATTTGACAACGTCCAATACCCATCAATAACTGATGCTATGTGGACACAAGATGATTGGACGATCTTGCACACTCATAATGAGCTCTTGGACACTTTTCAGCATATTTTCAAAGAAGACCCAGCCCTTCATGATCATATATTGCTGAAAATTGACCGATGTTTTCGTCAAGCTTTTTTGATCAAAGAACATCGTAATCGGCAACGAGCTTTAGCAGGCAAAAAACCGCTAGATTCATTTGCAAATGAGAATTCAATTAGGATGAAAAGGCGTTTGAGGCCAATTGGGGGATATGTTATTGGGTACAGGCCTGACCCATTTATAGAGTCCCTGTTCAAGATTGAGTTGATTGATATAATGCTAAAGCGTGGAGTAATAAATGATCCCAAGGACATTAAAGTGATAATTGTGCCCTAGGTATATTGCCCATTGCATTCACCGCCCCGTTTTACGGGGCGTTTTTTTGTGCCTACTGCCCTTCGGCCTCGAGGCGGGCTTCGAGTTGGTTGAGGCGGCGGAGGAGGGCTTGGATGAAGTGTTTGGATTCTTCGGTGCGGCGGGCGTGGTGGGAGGCGTTGATGGCGTCCTGGAAGCCGAGGGGGTGGGCTTGGATGATTTCTTGGGCGGAGTTATATTTGATACTCAGGCAGCCGGCCGCGTGGCTCAGAGTAATCAAAAGTATCAGCGCGCGGCCTAAGCCAAAAGAAGCCCCACAAAAAAGAGTCATAAATGGTACGCCCTGAGGGAATCGAACCCCCAACCTCCTGATCCGTAATCAGGTTAAAGGGTGATGCTGTGCAGCCATATAAAGTCGTGTTTCCCCTATTTTATAGGGTTGTTATTCACATTTTGCGCGCCCAATTGTCTTGGTTAGTTATGGGGAGTCCTGTTTGAAGTGGTAAACAGGATGGTAAACGCGCCAACCCCTCATTTCCCGTACGCCTTACTACCCATTCCGATGACGTCCTCGTAAACGCTCATCAATGCCTTGTCTCCTGCCTCTTTGGCTTGCAACCAACGTTCGTGGTTCGGGCTGTAAACACCGCGATGCCAATGCCCGAGGGATTGGAGGCGCTGGACTTGCTCCGTTGTTCTCAAATCCTTCGGCAGTGCTCGGAGGCGATAGTATTCGGCGAGTAAACCGCGCGCTTGCCCGGGCAGTTGCATCCGGTCAAGAGCCCGTTCGCCAGTACGGGCATTGATCTGCCCCCGCTGTTGCTCGCGGAAACTCCGTGGCCCCCTCCTCGCGTAATTCCTTGACCGCCTTGCGCGCCTCCCCTTCATTCAACGTCGGAGCCTGCGCCCGCAACAAATCCGCAAGCATTCCCTCCTGCGCCGGGTCCGCAATTAATTCAGGTAATTCACTCAGGATACTCTCCGGCGCACTTTGCAGCGCCACCTGAGTGAGCTGCTCCACATCCAGTGTTTCGAGGCGCAAACTATGCTGCTGTTCCCAGCCGCAATACACCTTGAGCAGCTGCAGGAGGTGGTTCGGGCCATCCGCAAGGCCGGTGGAAAGAT